>JADYZS010000066.1 GCA_020853075.1 Anaerolineae bacterium
GATTGGAGATCGGGAAGTTGATGGCGGGTTCGGCGAATGTGGGAACCAGGGTAATCTTGCGGAAGATCAGGTCGTTGACGTCCACGTTGATCACGCTCTTGCCGCCGAAGTGCAGGCCGAAAAAAGTGATGATACCACCAAAGCGGATAACCTTGAACGCGTCATACATGCTCTGCGGCGGAGAACTGACGATGACCCGGTCCACGCCCGCAGGGAATCGCGACTTGATCTCGTCCTCTACGCTCTGCTTGCCCACCTGGATCGCCAGGTCGCAGCCAAATTGCTCTGCCAATGCCAGCCGTGCCTTCTCGCGTGGGGTGTCGGCTACCTGGCCCGTGATGGCTACAAAGCCAGCCCCTCGCAGTTTAGCCAGACGCGCCGCCATCAGCCCCAAAGGCCCAGGCCCCAGAACCACCACGCTGCCGCCCAGCGGTATCTCGGCGTTCAGCACCGCGGTGAGCGACACGGCCAACGGCTCGGTCAGGCAGGCGGAGACGTAATCCAGACCTTCAAACTTGTCCAGGGAGTTGTAGCGCACCGACATATACTGCCCCATGCCCGCCTGGCCTTCCATGTTAAACATATTGCGGCAGAACTGGGGTTGGCCGCTCTTACAGTCCGGGCAGACGCCGCACATGGTACAGTCTTCCACGATCACGCAGTCGCCTGGCTTCAAGGAGGTCACGTTCTTGCCGACCTCAACTACTTCCGCTGCAATCTCGTGACCCAGGGGCATGGGCTCTGCTTCCCAATCGCGGACGAAATTGATGTCGGTGCCGCAGACGCCGCAGGCGTGGATATTGACGATCACGTGGTCTTCGTCGGGCGCGCCGATGTCGGTCACGCGTTCTTCAATATCAAGGAACTTCTTGCCGAACAACCCTCTGCTCTGCATCGTACATACTCCCTTCGCGTCTACATGTTACGTGAAACAAGTAACCTTACTGGTGGATAGAGGTCTATAGTCCTACCCCGTCCCGTACAATTTGCCATCGGCGCCCGGATAGACGGCATCGTCGGCGTGGTCTATCGCCTCGTCCAGATGGGCAAAGACCTTTTGGAAGGCAGCGACGATCTTATCCATCAGGTCCAGGCCGTTCGGCGCGGCGATGCCATGCACGACAGTATAGTTGTCGCACAATGCTTTCGCCACGGGATACTGATCCACACTGTAGTTGTACTTGATACCCTTCGCCTCGTTGACCGACCAGGGATAGTGCGAACCGCCATATCCCAGCCTGCTCTGGAACAGGTCCTGCGCAGGCACCGGCATCGTCTGCCACTGGCCGATGAGCATACCTTCCTTGTAGAGAGCCTTCTCCACCGCGATGCGGAAGCGACGCGGCTCACTGTGTACGCCTGCTGACTTGGGGTCAAGGCGGATGTTGTACATCCAATAGACGTGCTTGCAATCGGGCGGGCAGTAGGGAGGGATTACGCCAGGTATCTTACCCAGTTCCCTGCTGAGGTAGTTGGCGTTGCGGATGCGGCAATCGTTGTACTCGTCAAGGTGCAGCAACTGGGCTCTGGCAAGGGCAGCAGGCAACTCCTGGTTGCGATACATGTAGCCGAGAATAGAGGCGTTGTAAATGCGGCGGTGGCTGACTTCGTCAACCTCATCGCCGAAACAACGCACGAGGGTCCCTTTCTTCAGAAAGGTCTCGTCGTTGGTGTTGAATAGACCCCCTTCCCCGCCGCACAGGTTCTTCATGTTGTTGAGGCTGAAGGTGCCGATGTGCCCGATGGAGCCGACCTTCCGCCCCTTGTAGATAGCCCCGTGCGCCTGGCAGGCGTCCTCAATGACATACAGGTTGTGCTTCTTGGCAATCGCCATAATGGGGTCCATATCGGCGGGCAGCCCCTGGATGTGAACCGGGATGATCGCCTTCGTGCGCTCGTTGATCGCGGCTTCCAGTTTGGCCGGATCCATGTTGTAGGTACGGGGGTCAATGTCCACGAAGACCGGGATGGCGTTCTGGTGCAAGGCGCAGGAGGCCGAGGCCAGAAAAGTGAAGGCAGAGGTGATGATCTCGTCGCCCGGCCCGACACCCACGGCGGCCAGAGACATGTGCAGGGCGGCGGTGCCACTGTGGGTGGTCAGGCAGTATTTCGTGCCGACGTACGCGGCCCACTCCCTTTCCAACGCGGCCACCTGCGGTGCTGTACCACCGGCTACGATCCCGCTGTCCAGGACCTCATTGACCAGCCGCCTCTCGTCTGCGCCGATGACCGGCCAGTTGCGGTAATCGTTGCGTTGGAGCACGGGGCGTCCCCCACCGATCGCCAATCTGCCATTCCCTGAGCGGCTCATAGGGTTACTCCTTTCGTGAGCATGTATGAACGTGATGGAGCAAAGCCAGGCTTTGCGCGACGACGATATCCTCCGCGGCCTCATCCACCAGGCGAATATCCTCCGCGTAGGAATTTTCTCCTATCGCTTTCCGCGTGGGGACGTAGCCGATGTAGCCGTTAGCCAGCCCAATGACATAGGTGCGCTCAAAGGGACTCTTCGCCTTAATGTGCTGGCCTATTTCGGTGTAGAGTTCGCCAGGAAAGCTGATGAAAGCACAGTCGCCGACCGCAAGGCAGATCTGCTCCACCGGGAGATCTCGTCCCTCGGCCTGGCGCAGTTGCCGGTAGAACGCTGCCTTGAAGTCGTCGCCTACCCCATCGGGCATGGCCTGAAACACTCCCCCTGTTTTTTCCAGGATCGCCTGAGCCCATGCCCATTCATGATCTGTGATTTTCCGCGAGGGGATGACATAGCGGGCACTGGCCCCACAGAGGCGCGCCGCGCCCGAAGGTGCTATTTCCCCTGCGGTTTCGGCGACGGCATGGGCTAGGGCATTCGCCGCGCGCTCCATGCCTACCCAGTCGCGATCCCGCAAGCCATCAATATCCACCGTGCCCTGGGCCCCATTGACAAAGAGAGCCGTTCCGCCGAACTTCGCTTCCAACAGCCGTTCCGCCAAGCCCGGATATTCTGCGCTCAATAAAAGATTATCGCCCGACAGGATGTTGGGATGCCCGGCGTGGTTGAAGAGGAGGGCAACAATCTCCTGGGGATTCTTGGCGGTGACGACCTTCAGCACGCCAACTTCCGGGTCAATGACGCCCAGGGGGCCTACGATGTGTTCGGTGGGGTAGGGCTCCCAGTTCATCACCACGTGGCCGTCGTCGGCCAGCAGCCGCCGGTAATGGCTGATCGTCTCTTCCCTGCCCGCCCCCCACCCTACGGCGACAGGCTGTAGGTTGCGAGAGGCGCGTTCTATCACCACCACCAACCTGGTCACAAGGTCTCGCGCATAATCTTCCTCGCGGCGCCCGAACAAGCCGACGGCGGCGGGGCCAGAATGGGTGTGAGTGGCGGCTATGACAATCTGCGCCGCCGGTATGCCGATGCGGGCTGCCGTTGCCTGACGGGCTGCATCGGTGTCCCTGGCATCCAGGGCGCAGACATCAACCGAGACGATGGCAAAGGCACGGGTCAGGTCCTCAGTGGAGGTCAGAACCAGAGCATGGGCGTACAAAGGATCGTGAACACCTGCTGAGGGGTGGGCGCGCAACATGCCGTCCATCCAGACGCTGCCAGTGGGGGTTATGTCTATCGTCGCAGTTCCTGCAAGCACTGACCTGGCCTCCGGTATCTACGTTTCGGGAATCTGATCGTAGAGTGGCTTCTCGTTATGGCGATACGACTGTCTTCCTCTGGTGGACTAACTCCGCCGTCACGGTCAGGCGGCAGCGGTCGCTGCGGTAGCGTGTCACAACCCACATTGCGGCTCTTTGGTTCACATCAAAGATCAGGTCACCCGTAACGAGCAGCGGCACGTCAGGGCCGATTTGCAGCACCTCCTGGTCCGCCTTCTCGGATGCTTGTACGCAGATTTCGGATTCTATGCGCACCAGCACAACACCCGACCTTTCCTCCCAGACATCTATAAACAAGGGCGAGGAAGCGATTTCGGGGGTGATCGTTACCGCTAACGCAGGTGGCATGAACACCTCGTCCACAGAGATCGGCACGCCGCCCTCGGCATCTAAACGGACCAGGTGTCGCAGCATGGAGCCCGTTTGCACCCCCAACTTCTGCGCGACTTCTAGAGAAGCCGTAACGATATCGTCCTGCAATAAGGTCCGCACCAGGCGCAGGCGACCGGAGGCGATGTCATAGGTAAAACTTGACATGCCGATCAGCACATTCCGGGCGCTGTTGCGGACAAAGGTGCCAACCCCCTGCCGCCGCTCCACCAGCCCGTCCAACGCCAACTCGTCCAGGGCCCGGCGCACCGTGATCAGGCTAACGCCATATTCGTCGGTAAGTCTGGCTTCTGATGGCAAAATTCCACCGCGAGCATAGAACCCTGTTTTGATGCGTTGCCTGATATCTTCATAGACCCTGCGATAGAGTGGCACGACCATGTCGCGACCCGACCTCCTGCTGTCCAACAGCATATCGCTATACTTGCGGTACTGATGCCAGTATCTATGTCAACTATTGGACGTCCAACCTGACCTGCCGTTCCGCGGCGATGGCAGCAATCTGTTCCCAGACCGGCCCTGCCACCGTGATCCCTGTTTGTGCCTTCTTGATGC
>JADYZS010000067.1 GCA_020853075.1 Anaerolineae bacterium
GAGTGCGAGAGACCCTGAAGAAACGATCACGGAAAGCCGGCAGCAGGCGGTCCCAGCAGCAGAGGACCGCCGCGGCCACCCAAGTTTCCCCTCGCGGCAAGGTGGCCGCGCCAGCGGCGGCGCGGCGGCCCACGGTCCAGGTAACCGACAAAGATCTTCCCTTGCGCGTAGGGATGGCGGTTCTTGCCGGGCTCTTTCTCCTGACCCGCCTCCCCCGGCTGACACTGCACGGCCTATACTATGACGAAGCCACCTACCTGTATTGGGGACAGGTCATCGGCGCAGATAGGAGCCAGCGTTTCATCGGGGCAGCCTGGGGCGGGAAGCAGCCCCTACATTCCTGGCTGGTGGCGCTCACCGAAGGGCTGATAGCCGATCCTGTCTTCGCGGGCCGCTTCGTCTCGGTGATCACAGGCGCATTGACTGCCATTGCCATCTGGCTCCTGGCGCAGCGTCTTTTCTCGTACCGGGTCGCTATCCTTGCCGTCCTCTTATACATCATCTGCCCCTTCACACTCCTGTTTGACCGGCAGGCGCTGATAGATAGTCTGCTGGCTGCCTCGGTCATCTGGATCATATATCTCAGCATCGTCCTGTTGGATCGCCAGGACACGGGGGCGGTGGCGGGGATGGCCGCGGCCTTCGGCGCGGCCCTCCTCACCAAATCGGTGGGGCAGTGGTTCCCGATTCTGATTCCGGCGGCCCTGCTGGTCGTCACGCGCGCGGACCTTCCTCGCGAAAGATTAGGGCGCTGGCTCCTGGCCGTTGTCCTGGCCCTGACCGGGGGCTTTGCCATCTACTATATTGCGTTTGGCTCCAGCGAAGCGGCGAGGCTAATCCCCCAGTTTGAGCAACAATGGGGCAAATATGCCATGTCGTTGGCGGAGATACTTGCCTTCCCTTGGCAGCAGTGGCAGGCCAACGCGACGGCGGTGGCCGGTTATCTCGTGCAGCTGCTGACCGTGCCGCTGTTGCTGGCTGCTATCGCCGCCCTGCTGGCCCTGCCCTGGCTGGGCCGCAGGGCCTGGCCCTTAGCCATCTGGGCCGTGTTGCCCATCGTGGGGCAGATCGCCATCGCCAGCCGTTTCTACGACCGCTACATCCTGTTCAGCATCCCGCCGCTCCTCATTCTCATCGCGCGCTTCCTGGAATGGGCCTATCAGCAACTTGCCACCTGGCCGTCCCTGGCCGGAGAAACTACCCTGCGCCGGCCCGCGAAGGAGTTATTAAGCACGGCCATCCTCGCCGTCCTCTTGCTACCGGCGACCATCTTATCCCTGAACCTGCTGACCAACGTGGAAAAAGTGAACCAGATGACCGGCGGTTTCTACGGCCTCTGGGGCCTGCGGGATTACCTGACAGAGCGGGCCAAAGCGAGTCCCATCTATCTCATTGCGAACTACTCGCCCGCGCCGGTAGAAGACGGCTCGGCGGTCCTCTTGCGCGATGTGCCGGGTATCCGGCTGTTGCGCCTCGCGCCGCCCCGCGGCAAGTTAACGATCTTTGACCCGGTTACCATGCAGATCTACCCCAAAGAACGGCTGGCGGGACAAGAAGTGTACTATGCCAACAGCGAAGGAGCGGAGACGAACTCCTGGCTGGCCGGACGCCTGGAACTGGCGCAGAGTTTCCCCAATCGGCGGGGGAAAGGGGACACGAGCTACGTTGGCTTGTACCGCATCCGTTTTGACGACTCCTTTCAGTGACACTGAGCCATGACCCTTCCTACCCTCGCGATGGTCAGCACCGACATCCGCCGCGATCTGGTGGCTCCCCTGCGCCATGTCACGCGCCTGCGGCTGCTCCATTTCTATCGCCACGCCCCTTACGGCGACCTGGCCCCTGAAGAGATAGACGAGACCCTGATTGCCTATAACACTCCTCTGGATCTCCTCCGTCGCCTGTCGCGGGCGCAGCCTACCATCGTGCAAGGGGTAGAGCCTTTTGCCGTCCGCCTTTTGCCCTACCTTTACGCGGTCTTTGCCATCGCCCTCTGGCAGCGCATCCCGTTGATCCTCGTCGCCCTGGAGAATCGCCCCCTGGCCGAGAAACATGGGCCAGTTCTCTCGCCGCTCTTGCGGGCGATATTGCGGCCTGTCTTCAGCCGCGCCCGCTTGATCATCTACCTCAACGAGGGAGCGCGGCGCAACGTCCTTTCCATTGGGCCTTACGAGGCCAAACTCCAACGGTTAGCCTACGGGGCCTGGGGCGTGGATTTAGCCGAGTTCACCCCGCAGCGCGACGGCCGCGAGGCCGCTTTCGGCCCCGGCCCTGTTCTTCTCTTTGTGGGCCGGTTGCACCAGGAGAAGGGCGTCTTTGACCTGTTGGCTGCCTACGAGCGCGTGCACGCGGCGCATCCATCTGCCATCCTCATACTGGCAGGCGACGGCCCCGCGCGCCCGGAGATTGAACGCATCGTCGCGCAGCGCGGGTGGGCCGGGGCTGTGCGCCTTTTGGGCATGGTCAAGAACCGCGACCTCCCGCCCATCTTCCGCGCAGCGGACGTCTTCGTGGCGCCGTCGGTTACCACGCGCAAGTGGGAAGAACAGGTGGGGATGACGAACATCCAGGCGATGGCCTGCGGCGTGCCGGTCGTCTCCACCCGCAGCGGCGCCATACCGGAGTACGTGCCCGATGGCGTGGCAGGCGTCCTGGTGCCGGAGCGGGACCCTGCCGCGCTGGCCGGGGCCATCAACCGGCTCCTGGCTGATGATGACCTGCGGCGGCAGATGGGAGAGGGCGGGCGCGCCTACGCCTGCGCGCACTACGACGCCGCGGCGAACATCGCTATCGCAGAGCAGGTGCTGCTGGAGGTAGCAGGTTCTCACTGACGGCCAGCATCTGAGATGGGATAATTGAGATGATGATAAACAAGGGTAGATCTAGCCGTCGCGCACTGATTGACGTCAGCCACAGGGAGGCATCGCGACGGAGAAAGCGGACATTCAACGTTTCTTGTCCTGAAAACATCTTACCGCCGAGAACGCGGAGAGCGCAGAGATACTGTTATGTCTCTGCGCTCTCCGCGAACTCTGCGGTATATCCTACAGCGGGATAGAGAACTACTGCCGGGGGCGCCGCCAGAGGTTGGTCAGACGCGCGGGGAGGCGAAGCCTTGCCCGCACCAGGCGGCGGAGGAGTGCCGGTCGCAATCTTTCCCAGGCATTCGCCGCGACCACGGCATCTGCCTGGCTGGGGGGCTGCGAGCTCCAACGCTGTTGCACGTAGAGCCCGGTGATGCGGTTCACGGGCGCCGCGGCTTCCGGTGCTGCCTTCACCAGCACCGTCGCGTTCTCGTGGGGCGTGTAGTGGGGCCGCCAATTCATGCCCAGCCAATTGCTCCAACGCGCTAGTTGCTCATAGAGTTGCTCAATGAGGGTAGGATCGGCGAGGACGCGGCGGCGCTGCCAGCGGCTGATACCGAGTGCTGCAATACCCAACAAGGCTATCGCAGCCCCCGACCAGACGGCGGTTTGCCAGCCCCGCCGCAAACTCTCCAGGGTCGTCGCGCCCGGTGCGCCTAAGAGATTATCTCGCAAGTCCTCCAGGAAGTCTTGTTCAAAATCAAACGCGGGATTCGTAGGGTCAGCGGGGGAAGGTTCGCTCTCTGATGAGTCCTTTGCCTCAGGCCGCACGATGTTCGGCTGCGCCGCCGTCGGCTCAAACTCCACCCAGCCATATTGGGGGAAGTACACCTCCGGCCAGCTATGGGCATCGGCCTCCTTGACCCGGTAAGCGCCCAGTTCGGCGTGGTACTCACCCTGGGCGTAGCCCGTAGCGATGCGCGCCGGGATGCCCAGCGAACGGGCCATCACCACCAGGGATGACGCGTAGTAGTCGCAGTATCCTTGTTTGATGTCAAACAGGAAGTACTCCACCCCATCCCGGCCGGCGGGCGGTGCAGGGATCTTTTCGTTGTATTGGAATCCTCGCAGGTAGGTCTCCAGCGCCGCAACTTTGTCGTAGGCGTTGATCTGCCCCTTGGTCACTTCGGCTGCCAGGTCACGGACACGCTGGGCGAGGTCGGTCGGCAGTTGCAGGTAGCGCTCCTGGATCCCCTGGGGGTAGTTGTTCCCGGCATTGCGCAGGCTCTGGGGGTCTGCTTCAGTCAGCGACGAAACCACCGTGTAGGATTGGCCCTCGCGCAGGCGCGACTTGCTGATCAGGCGGGATACTTCAATCAGGGTCTGTTCGTCGCCAGTGGCCGGCGACTCTTCGCTCTGCGCGTTGAGGCGCGCATATTCCACCCGAATGGGGATCTCGGCCAGCACCGGCTGCGCCGCAGCGAAGAGAAGACCACCTGAGGGGATATAGACGGTGACGGTCTGGGTCACTAGCTTCCGCAGGCTGTAGTCAAGGACAGGGAACGCCTTGCCGGGGTCCACTGCCCCTACTTCACGGTCCGTACTGATCCAGCCGCGGCTGGTGTAGTTGTCAAAGGTTGCGCCCCGCCAGTAGCGGCCCGCCGGCGATTCCACGTCCATCACGATGGCCTGTCCCAGATTGCGCGGCCCGCCGAAGTTCAGCGTCGGGCCGATGACGGCGACGCCCCCGCGCGCCTGGTAGTTCAACGAACTGAAGAGGCGCGTCCATTCCATCTGCACGTTGTGCACGGGGCCGCGAAAGGTCTCCAAGGCCGAGCCAAGCCCACCGCTAGAGGAGGTCGCGTTGGGCAAGGCGTAGGCCAGCGCGACGACGAGAACGGAGAAGACGACGCCGTCGCGCAGGAAATCAAAGCCAATGTCGGAATCGTATTTGATCTGCGCCGACTGCCATTGCCGCTCCTGGCGGCTCAGGTTCGTACGCACGATAAGGAGAAGGCCGCTCAGCAGAAAGAGGACAAAGTAGCCTGTCAGGTCCTGCGACGCGTAGTAGATATTGACGAGGATCACCAGGGCCGGTGGGATCACCGCCCGCCAGACCTTCCCCTGGCGATAGACGGCCCAGGCTGCGACGAAGCCCACCCACCACATGAGGATGGCGAGTTGCAGGATGAAGATGAGGTTATCCCCGGACGCCCGCCCGGTGATGGCGCGCTCGGTCCAGGTGGCGATGCGCAGGATGAGTTGGTAGAAGCGTTCGCGTACCGTCAGTTCTCCGGTGAGGAGCGTGCCGGTCAGCAACCCGACCCAGGCGGTGCCGGTGACGAGGCTGTGTACCCAGGGGAAGAGGCCGCTCCAAGAAGTGTGGGCCATCGCCACGCCCAGAAAAAGGCCCCCCAGGGCAATCCAGGGTAAGATGTCCAGGCCCTCGGCCCATTTGGCTGCGCCCAGGGCCCAGGTCACGTCCAACACCATCACGGCCAAAAGGATAAAGGTGAGCAACCGCCCACCCGAAACCGTGCTCATCCAGGTCGGGCTTGCCGCCGGTCTCCGCTCCAAC
>JADYZS010000068.1 GCA_020853075.1 Anaerolineae bacterium
GCCGCTGTAGGTGTATCCTGGCCGGTTGGGGTCAGCCGATAAAGCATTGGCGTTTTCTGGCAAGGGCGTGGGCGTAGGGGGCGGTTTCTCACCCCGCGACGCCGCGTCCAAGACCTGTTGGAATACGTCATAGGGCTGCGCACCGGAGACCACCCACTCGTTGATGCGGAAAGCGGGCGTGCCATCTACACCGGCAGCCTCGCCCGCGGCCACATCCGTTTGCACCGCCGCGCCGGTCTGGCCGGAATCAAGACAGGCATCAAACTTATCTTTGTCCAGTTTCAAGGCGACAGCATAAGATTTGAAAGTGGCGATGGCATCAGGCTGGTTAGCCCAGGCGTTCTGTCCGCTGAACAGCCGGTCGTGCATAGCCCAGTAGAGCTCAGCGCCCTGCGCTCCCGCACAACGGGCAGCCTCTGCCGCCTTGCGCGCCTGGGGGTGAATACTATCTATCGGGAAATCGCGAAAGACGTGTTTCACCTTGCCAGTGGCAATGTAGTTTTTGTCCAGCAGCGGGCTCGTTTGCTGCACGTGGCGGAGGCAGAAGGGGCACTGGTAATCGGAGAACTCCACCATCGTCACTGCCGCATCGGGGTTTCCGCGATAGGGAAAGCCCTCTGCGGTGAAACCAACGGGGATGTCCGGCAGCGCGCTGGAAGTCGCTGTGGTGGCAGAGGGGACACTCGTAGGTACGGCGGTAGCCGCCGGCGGTGCCGTCGTGACGGTCGGCGATGGCGGCACAGATTCGCCGGTCGGCGCGCGGGTCGCCTGCTCTGACGCGGGCGGTGAGCCACAGGCAATGAGAAGGAGACCGGCGGCCATCAGGCCCAGGAGCCATCCCCTTCCTCGCCACAAACCAGATAGGATGCGCATCCCATTACCTTTCCACACTACGAAGTGATTATACCAACGACTTGATTCATTGGCACGTAAGCCTGCCCACATTCCTTAAGATGCTCAGTATATAAACTCCCGGATGTCGTAGCGCGACATCTGGGGCGGGAGGGCGGGATTAGCCCAACGAAGCCCGGCGCGGATGGCCCGCTCCTGTGCCCGCATCTCTTCCCGGCTCAGAGGGCGAATCCCCGCCGCGCGGGCGCGCTCCCCATATTCTGCATCCGACAACTCCACGAAATCGGAGAAATAGACCAGGTCTCCTGCTCCCAATGGCATGGCGTTCAATGCCGCGATGGTGCCCGCCACATGGGACTCTGCGTACCTATCGCCGCCGGCACCGAGGAGGATGATGACGCTGACGGCCACGCCCGCGGCCCTCAGCCTCACCACCGCCTCCACCACGTCGGCCACCGTGCCCGGTTTGTTCAGGAAGCGCAGGAGGCCATCGTCGCCGCTCTCCATACCGACGTAGGCGCGGTGCAGACCCCGCGCGGCCAGTGCCTCCCACTGAGCCACCGACTTCCGCTCCACGTGGAAGGCATCTATGAAGGAGTAAATACCCGCGAAGGCAGCAGAGCCGTGAGCCGCGCGTCCGATAGGGAAGGCCTCGTTCACAGCGTCCAGCAATTCCAGGAGGCGCGGCTGAGGGATGACGAGCGCGTTGGCGTCGGCCAGGAAGATGGACTTGCGCAATGGTAGCGACGGGCCGAAGAACTCGCGCACTTGAGCAATGTGCTCCCGGAACTCCGCGGGTGACTTGATGCGGAAGGGACGGCCCCGGTAGAGATTGCAGAAGGTGCAGGCGTTGTGGGAGCATCCTTCCGTCGCCTGGAGCACCAGCGCCAGGTACTGGTCAGGGGGCAGGACGCTGACGGACCGATAGACCTGGCGGAAGCGTTCCCGATCAGCCTGGAGCGCGTCCCAATCCCAGGCGGCGATGACCGCCAGCGCGCGGCGCGCCGCCTCCCGCCTCTCTCCATTGGCAGAGGCGGGTTTTTCCACACCTGGCCTATTTGAAGAGTAGGATCGCCTCTCCCCCAACCCGCTCCCCTCCGGGGAGCGGGTTGGGGTGAGGGGGGAAAGATCTTGACGACCAGCGGCCAAATGCCGGTCAATGTGCCGCGCCAGGCCGTATGCCGATTCCAGGAAAGAGCGCGCTTCGGTCTCGCCCAGCCATCGGCGCTGCCGTTCGCCATCCTCGCGCCACTTCTGCAAGACGCGGTTATCCAATCCGCGCTGGTAGTTGCGCCGCCCTACGAACGCACCGATGAGGCGGCCCGCCGCGTCGTAGGTGTAACTGGTCTCGCCCTCGTCTAGCAGGATGTTCGTCACCTGGGGGCGCACGTGAATCTGCACGGGCGAGGCGATGCCCTCCACCTGAAGGTGAATCATACGCGACGTTGCAGAAGCCCCTCCAACAGCATAAAGACCACCCCCAGCCCCAGGACCAGCGCGACATCCAATTGCCGTGCCAGTTGCATGGCGGCACAGAGAGTGATGAAAAGGCCAACCCAAAGCCCCTGGCGCAAGGCAGCGGCAGGGCCGGGCCGCCGCTTGCGCAGGATGAAGTGGTTATGGAGCAGGCGGACGATGGGCGCGGCAGTTCCCGCCAGGGCCAACGCCAGCGCCGGAAAGAAGGCAACCAGCGCCCAGCCCTCCGGCGATTCCACCAGCACCAGGTAGGCCAGCGCACCCCAGGCCGTGCCGCCCACCAGAATCGCCAACGCCATCGCCACCCGTTCGCTCAACCGTGTTGCCCTTGTCCTGAAAATATCTTACCGCGGAGAGCGCAGAGAACGCGGTTCCAACTTCAGCCCAACGCAATGACGACCGACTCCCACATCTCTAGCCGGGGAATGGTAAAGCGGATGACACCATCGTGCCATTGGTAGGGCAGCGGCGCACCCGTGGTCAGGCGGGTCACCGCTGTTACCGTGCAGCCGGGGGGCACACGCACCTGCGCGGTCACATTCTCCACGGGCGCGACGTAGTCCACCTTGTAAGAGGGCGTCTCGTACATATTGCCGGTGAAGTTCACCAGGTGCAGGGCCAACAGTCGCCCATCTGCCCGCTGCGCCAGGTTGGCGATCACCGACGCTGGTGCTTCTATCTGGAAAGGAACGCCCTCGCGGGTAGCCCAGCAGACCGCGTTAGCGATGAGGCGGCGCAGAGGCCCCTGCGCCCGTTCCAGGTATCGCCTCCCGGCAGCGAAGGCGAAATAGACCACACGGCCCTTACCGTATTCGGAAGCGACGATAGCCGGCGGATGCCCATACGGAAAGGCAAAAGTCCGACCATAGGTTCCGCCAGTAGGGAGGTAGAGTTCGGCGGCTATAGTGCCCGCGTTTCCTGTGGGCGCGGTGAGGAGATACTCTACCTTGACGTCGCGCCAATCGCCCTCCGCGATGCCCAGAAACTTCCCGGCGGGGATGCCCGCGGAGATGGGATGGTCGCCCACTATCCGCACGTGGGGGTCGGGGACATCCTCGTGGAAATTGAGGCGGCCTGGCTCTACCGTCTCATGGTTTTTCCGGTAACTGACACCAAAGAGGTCCCCCAGGCCGAAGTCGCTGCGCCTGCGCCCCTTTTCATCGTAAAGCGACGTCTCGTAAGTTGCGATGAGGCCGCCGCCCGCGCGCACGAAATCCTGGATCGCCGCGATCTGCGCATCGCTCAGGCAGGCGACGTTTTCCAGGTAGAGCACTTTGTAGCGAGCCAAACCTTCCGCGGTCAGCGTCTCGTCAAAGGCCGGCGTCACCTGAGAGTGGGTGTGGGTCAGCGCCCGGAACGCGCCGCGGAAGTGCTGCATGAAGCGTTCCACTGGCTCGTCGCGGGCATACCAATCTCCCGTCGTGCGCGAATAGGGCAGGGCAATGAAGGGCACCGGCGACAAATCCCAGAAGTAATCGCCGTGCTTTTCTTCCAGATCAAACAGCCGGCGAATCCCCGGCAGCCCGCTCTCGTCGTGCAGGTAGGAGCGCAGGGTTTCAACGATGGGCGTGCCGCCGTGCATCAAGAACGTGACGCCGTAGAGGAGCGGATCCAACGATTCGTAGGTCGCCAACTGCTCAAAAGGTCCCGGCGGACAGTAGCACCAGGCGGCCTTACCCATCGCCTGACCCAACTTGGTCTGCTCCAACATGCCGAGCGAATCGGTGGCCCAACTGACCGGGGGCCGCGTATAGGCGGGGCGGCTCACCTCGGTAGTCAAAGCACCCTGGGTGTGTTTCATGATCCGTTCCGTGATAGAGCCCGTCCAGCGGCCCATCTCGTGGCGGATGGTCGTGTTGAAGATAACGGGGATGTCTCTGATGCGCTTGATGGCCTGGTTGATACTTTGCATCAGGGATTCCGCGGTGCGGTAACGCACCTCCAACCACATCGGCCAGGTGCCCGAATCCCAATCCAGGGCATCCAGCGTGGGGAGCGCGAAGCCGTAGGCCTGGCGGAAGGCCTCCTGGCAGTGTTCGCACTGGCAATATTCCAGGAACTGGGGCCCGTCAAAGTACATGGCCTGCACGTCGTAGTTGCCGACGATCTCCTGCACAGAGCGGGCGTAAGCCTCGCGAAAGCCGGGGTTGGTGATGCAGTTAGCATAGTGCAAATCTGACCAACGCACCGGCCTCCCGTCGCGATAGCGGGCGGCCCATTCCGGGTGCAGCCCGTAGGTCTGGTAGTGCATGACCGCACCCAGGTGGTTGTACGGCACGACCTTGATGCCGTGTGGCCGGGCAGCATCAATCATCTCCCGCAGAAGATCGCGCTCGCCGAGGCCCTCGTATTGGGGCAGGTGCGTGGAATTAAAATAGGTGACGGCCCATGACGTGGCAGGGAAACGGATGGCGTTGGCGTTGGCCCTGCGCAAAATCTCTACCAGTTGGTGGGCATCGCGCCAGAAAGGCGTCTCGTGAGCCTCCAGCACGAAGATGCGCACCCGGCGAATCCAGTCGTATTTGGGCTCCATGCCTGCTCCTGCGTAGGATGTGACGGCCCTCACCTTCCCGTGGGCGTCCCCTCCGCCTGGGATGCTATACTCGCCGTACGGGATGGGGGAGGGTGAGAGCTTTTACCGCCAGCCTTCAAAGGGTTGGTACGGATACTGCTCAAAGGCCTCCGGCACCGGCTCCACGCCCAGGCCGGGCCCCTCCGGCAGCAACAGGTGTCCGTCTTCAAAACGCAAGGCCGGGCGGCTCACCTCCGCCTGGATCGCCTTATCCTCGTCGGAGCCGATGGTCTCCAGGATCAGGAAGTTGGGGATGCTGGCCGCCAGGTGCATCGCCGCCACCGTCGCCAGGGGGCCGTTGGGGTTGTGGGGCGCGATGCCGATGTAGTACGCTTCGGCCAATGCCGCGATCTTCTTCGCCTGGGCCAGGCCGCCGCAGTTCACCACGTCCGGTTGGGCTACCGCCACCGCCTGCCGCACAATGAAGTCGCGCGCGCCGTAGATCGTCGCCCAGCGTTCGCCCGCGGCGATGGACGTGCTGCTCGCCTCGGCCACCTTCGCCAAAGCCTCCGCGTTCTCTGGCGGCACCGGCTCCTCTATAAACATCAGGTTTAGATCGGCCAGCGCCTCGCACAGCCGGATAGAATTGGCCGGGCTGAGCCGCCCGTGACAATCCACCATCAGGCCGGTGCTGGGCCCCACCGCCTCGCGCAACGCCACAAAGAATTCACGGATACGCGGGATAGTATCGGAAGGAAAGAACTCCGTCTCCTTGAGGCTGCGATCTAGCACGCCCCAGGTGCCGGAATAGCCGCGCGCTGCCTCGCTGGTTCCCTCTGCCGTTTTCACCGCCACCGTTCTTTTCGCGCCGTAGAAAACGGGCAGGGTTGTCTTCATTGCTTTGTAGCCACGCGTGACGACGGCGCGCCCATTGGCCGCGAACTCTTCCGGCGTGGCCCCCGCCGGGCAATGAGCATAGACCAGGATGCGGTCGCGAGTCGGGCCGCCCAGAAGTTGATAGACAGGAACGCCCAGAGCCTTCCCCTTGATATCCCACAGGGCGATCTCCACCACGCTGAGGGGCGTGGTGTGCATGGGGCCACCCACCCAGAAGGAGTCGCGGTACATTTTCTCCCAATGATCCTCAATGCGCATGGGGTCCTGGCCCACCAGGTAGCGCGCTAACTCGTGGACACCCTGTTCAATGGTCTTGGTCTTGCGCTTGAAGACCGTCTCCGCCCAGCCGGTGATGCCCGCGTCGGTGTCAATGCGCACGAAGAGGCAGTTGCGAAAACCCAGGCCGACGGCGTAGGTCTGCACAGAGGTTATTTTCATCCTATATGAGCCCCTGTTTCTTCATCAGATTCTTCAGCGTCGTTTTCTGCTCATCGGTCAGAGGGTAGAAGGGCGCGCGGGAATAGCCGCCGTATTGCCCCATCATCTCCAGGCCGGCGCGGTAGACGGCGAGGTCGTTGACCGGCCCCAGTTGCTGCTGCATGTAGAGGTTGAGGAAGGGGAGAAGTTCGTTCCAGATATGCCGCGCCATTGCCACATCCCCAGCCTGGCACTCACGCCACAAATCCACACAACGGGCCGGTAGGAAATTCAGGAAGCCGCTCACCCAGCCGTGCGCCCCGGCCAGGAGCCCCTCTAACGCGGCCTGGAAGGAGCCGTAGAAGACCCGCAGCCGGTCGCCGCACAGATAGAGGAGATTGTGCACCGGCACCACGCTCTCAAAGGTGGACTTGATGCTCTGGAGTACCCCCTCGTCCACCATCTTCGCCACGTCCCACGGGGTCAGTTCAGCGCAGCCCGCGTAAGCCGGATTGTTGTAGAGCATGATGGGGAGTTTGGTTTCCCGGCGCACCGTGCGGAAGTGCTCAAGAATGGCGGGCTTGGGCGGCTTCTGGTAGTAGGGAAGGATCAGGATATAGCCTGCCGCACCCACGTCCTCGGCCTTGTGGCAACACTCAATGGTGGCGCGGGTGGAGTAGTACCCCGCACCCGCATAGACCGGCACGCGTCCGCCGGCAGCCTGCACCGCGATCTCAAAGACCCGCACACGCTCGGAGTCGGTCAGAGCGATGAACTCACCCGAAGTGCCGCAGGAAATGATACCGTGAACGCCCTGGCGAATGAGGAAATCCACATGATTGGCAGTCGCCTTCTCGTCCAGATCGCCATCTTTCGTGAACATGGTCATCGCGGCGGGCCACACGCCGCTGATCGGTTTGTCTTTCACGCCTAGATGCCTCCTTGCAATCTCTGGTTATGATATGGTGCGTGCATTATACCACAGGGGCGCACTTTCACGGATACGGTGCCGCGGTTATAATGCGTCCTATGCGCGTCGTTTTCGTCAGTTACTTCTACGACCGGGATTTGACGACACCCGCTGCCTTGCTGGAGCGCTACTTCACCCTCACTGGCTGGGCGGATGCGCTGGTGGAGGTCGGCGCGCAGGTGGCGGTGGTGCAACGCTTCGGCCACGATGCCGAGGTAGTTCGCAACGGCGTCGTCTATACCCTCGCGCGCGACCCCGCGCGCCGGTTCGGTGGCCTGTTGGATTGGCCGCACCGTATCAACCAAGCCGTGGTTGCGCAACGGCCCGACGTGGTGCACGTCAATGGCCTCGCCTTCGCCCGCCAGGCCCGGCTCCTCAAACGTGCATTGAGATATGTGCCGCTCTTCTTGCAGGATCACGCGGACGCACCGCCAAAGCGCTGGCTGCACAAGGTTAGTCTGCGGCTGGCCTTGCGCCAGATGGACGGTTTTGGCTTCGCGGCGCGCGACCTGGCACGCCCCTGGCTGGATAGTGGCCTCCTACCGGCCAACGCGCCGCTCTTTGAGTTGATGGAGGGGTCCAGCCTCTTTGGTCTGGACACGCGCTCCGCAGCCCGCGCTCGTACCGGACTGGCAGGCGATCCCCTCTGCTTGTGGGTGGGGCGGCTTAATTCCAACAAGGACCCCTTGACGGTGTTGAAAGGCTTTGCTCGTGCGCTGCCTCATCTACCGCGTGCACGGCTGGTGATGGTTTACGGCGAGGCAGAATTGCTGCATGATGTGCAAGAGTGGCTGAAAGGGGACGCCGACACAGCCGGGCACGTGACCCTCCTGGGCTCCTTGCCTCACCGGGATCTTGAGGCCATCTACAACAGTGCCGACTTCTTCCTCCTAGGGAGCCACCACGAAGGGAGCGGATATGCCGTGTTAGAGGCGCTCTCCTGTGGCGTGGTGCCGATTGTCACGAATATCCCCTCGTTCCGCACACTGACCGGCGATGGCACTATGGGAGGGCTGTGGCCGGTGGGCGATGCCGATGCCCTCGCGCGCACGCTGGTGGACTGGCACGAGCGGCTGCAGCCCGATGCGCCGGAGAAGATGCGCGCCTTCTTTGACCAGAATTTCAGTTTCTCCGCCATCGGACGCAAAGCCCTGGCGGCCTACGCGGCGCTGATAGAAGGGGCGCGGCCATGAAAATCGGCCTGGTAGCACCGGGCGGCTTTGACCGTAGCGGACGCGAGCGGGTCGTGCCGGTGTTCCTCTGGCTGGTGGAGCGACTGGCGCGCCGCCACGATGTCCACGTTTTCACCCTCTACCAGTATCCGCAACCTTGTGACTATCCGCTCCTGGGTGCGATGGTGCACAACGTCGGACCCGGCGGCAAACCTCTGCACATCCCGCGCGGCGTTCTACGCACGTTGCGTGCCCTGCAACGCGAATACGCCCGGAGGTCCTTTGATGTGCTACATGGGCTCTGGGCGGGCGAAAGCGGCTTCAGCGCGGTGGTGGCTGGCCGGGTATTGGGCGTCCCCAGCGTCCTCACGATGGCGGGAGGCGAACTGGTCGCCATGCCCGACATCGGCTACGGGGCGATGCTCCACCGCCGCGGGCGTTGGCTGGTAAGAACGACGCTCCGCCTCGCCAGCGCGGTCACCGTAGCCACCGAATTCATGCGGCAGCCGCTACGACGTTACCGACCCGATACGCACTTGATCCCTCTTGGCGTGGACGTGCGCCGTTTCACCCCGGCCTCGCCGCTGCCCAGCCCGCCCTGGCATCTGTTGCACGTCGCCAGCCTCAACCGGGTGAAGGATCAGCCCACGCTCCTGCGCGCCATGCAGCAGATACGCGCCGCCGAGTCTGCGGCACACTTGGACATCATCGGCGAGGATACGCTGGGTGGGAAAATGCAACGGCTGGCCCGCGACCTGGGGCTGGATGACGCTGTCACCTTTCACGGTTTCCAGCCGAGCGAATTCGTCGCCGGTTTCCTGCAAC
>JADYZS010000069.1 GCA_020853075.1 Anaerolineae bacterium
CACGACCGTCTTCTCCGACTCCACGGCCGCGGTCTGCCTTAATACGGACTATGGATACTACGAGTGCACCTACATCTTGGATGGAGAGATAATCACTTCAACCCTCTACCTCCTCAGCGAATACGGCGTCACGGGCGTCCTGATTGATCCCTTGATCCTTCAGGTGCCGGCAGACGTGACCGATGTCACCGCCACCTACGACGACGGCAGCGGCCCGCAATCGCTCTTTACCCGCAACACCGGCCAATTCCTGGCCCAGCCCGGCATTACCGTGACCGCCGAAGCGGGCCAGACCTTCATCATCGCGGAATTCCCCTCGTCCATGACCACCACCCTCCCGGCAGGCGATCCCAGGAGTGGCACTCCCTTTGACATGGCGTTGAGTTACAAGCGGGTGCAGCCGCTCTCCGCGCCCATCGGCCCGGTGCGCGTGAAGATGATGATGACCGGCAAGGTGGTGGTGAGGGAACACACCTACTACGTCCCGATTCTGCCCTGTGTGACCAGTTTCTCCCAGATTCCCGCCGTGGAGATTCCCCAGTCCGCTACGCCGGTCAATTTACAGGTGGCGATTGGCGATCTGATCAGGGACGGCAGCAACGTGGTGTGTGACCACAGGGGGTACTACTTTGACACAACCCCGCCGCCGCCGAAAAGGGTGTTGCTGCCGTTGGCGTTAAGGTGACGATGAGTTCAGCGGATAGGTAGGGGCGCAGCATGCTGCGCCCCTACGGGACGGCCATCCGCTCATCCGTCGCTTGCACCTCGTCGGCGCCGTATATACCATACTGTCACTCTACGGTGCAAGCCGACAGGCTACGCGTAGCATCCGCTGACCTGTTGAGGAGGAGCGAGTTGGACATCCGCAAAGTCGTGCTCATTCATCCGGGGCGAGAGGGCCGCATCTGGGGGAGGGCCACTGGCGCACCCTATACCCTGATGCGCCTGGCCTCGCTGGTTCCTGATGAGATTCCGGTGGAGATTTGGGACGAGAACCTGGGGCCGCTGGGAGGGAGACTACGCCAACTGGGGCCGCACGACCTGGTCGGCATCACCAGCAAGACCCTGGCGATTGAGTCCGCCGAACGCTTCGCCAAGATCGCGCACCGGGCAGGCGTGCGGGCGGTGGTGGTGGGTGGCGCCCATGCAACCCTGATGCCGGAAGACGTGGCGCGCTGGGCCGACGTGGTGGTCACTGGCGAAGCCTACTACACCTGGCCGCAGATCATCCACGACTTCCTCCACGATACCCTGAAGCCCCATTACCACGATAGCAACTGGGCCGACCTGGCCGGCGTCGCCCCCATCAGCGACCGGGTGATCCGCCTGGTGGACGAGAACCGCCACTACTGGACGCCGATGATGGAGATCACCCGCGGCTGCCCGCGCAACTGCTCCTTTTGCACGGCGGTTCGGGTCAGCGGCCAGCGGATGCGCCTGCGCCCGATTGACGAGGTGGTGGACGAGATCCAACGGCGGCGCATCAAGCGCTTCTTTCTCACCGACGACAACTTCGGGCTCGCCTTCCGCACCAACCCCGACTACATAGAGGCCCTCTGCCGGGCTCTGGCGACCTTGCCGCTCCACGGCTGGACCGCCCAGGCCGAGATGCTGGTCAGCACCCATCCCGACCTCCTGCACCTGGCCCGCCACGCCCACCTGGATAAACTCTTCATCGGCTTTGAGTCGGTCAACCCGGAGAACCGGCGCGACCTGGGCGGCAAGAGCAAAGGGCTCATCTCGCAATACAAGAAGGCCATCAAAGAGGTCCAGGCGTGCGGCATCGGCGTCGTCGGCCTTTTCGTCTTCGGCTTTGACCACGATACGCCCCAGACGCTGATGGATACGTGGGACTTCGTGCGGGAGAGCGAACTGGATAGCGTCAGCATGACGATCCTCACGCCGTACCCCGGCACGCCGTTCCGCGCGCAACTGATAGAAGAAGGCCGCCTGATGGCCGACAAGCCGTGGCGCTACTACGACACCGCCCACGTCACCTATTATCCCAAGCGGATGACGGTGGCAGAACTGGAACAAACCTACGATTGGGTCTGCCGCCAGGCGTATAGCCCGGCCAGCATCGCGCGGCGGGGCCTGCGGGCGTTGGGACGCCACCCCGTGCCGCACCTGCCCCGCAAGGTCTTCGGGAGTTTCAGCACCGACTATGGCTACCGCCGCACCTACGATTGGCGGCAGGTACACGGGAGCCGCCTGTTGAACGCCTGGGGCACGGGGGAGTGATGCGCCTCCGGTCTTCTCTTTGCGTTGGGTGAGAGGGTTGCGGGCTACCAGGCCGGGCTCACATCAACTGCAATATCCAATAAAAGGTAATAATGTCAACATTATTACGTAAGATATTGATCATAGTCAAAATAACGGCTTATCGGAAACCTTGACAGAACGGTGTAACGCTGGTACAATGGAGCCGTAACAACCGCATACGTCGGCTGGATGAACGGCGCGAGAGAGGGTTCCGACTTGGAAACGCCGAAGGGGCACCCCGCCTGGGCACCGGGCTCAGCGGGCAATCTCTCAGGCTCACGAATCGCGCCGGGACAGCCCTCTGGAGAGCCGTCCGCTATGCCGCGGACGCACCGACGGGGCAATCTTGCTTCAGCAGGATAATCTCTCAGGTGTAAAGACAGAGGCAGGAACCGGAGTAGTGTTCGGTTCCTGCTTTTTCTATTCAAGACCCTAAGAGCCTATCCTTAAAATCATGGGAGGTGAGCAAATAGGAGTCAACGGATGCCTTCGGCGTAGCGGATTAGCGGATAACGGCTATCTACGAGAGGATTATCCGCTAATCCGCTACCTATCCGCTGACCGGCCCCCCCCCACTATTTTTCGGATAGGTACTAAAGGTCTGTGGAGACGACCCGGCGGGTTGTGTAGAGACGAGGCGACGCCTCGTCTCTACAGAGACCTCAGGGTCTGGTGGAGAACTGCCATGCCCGAACTACAACGCACCCGCCTCTACGCTACCCACGTCGCCCTCGGCGCCCGCCTGGTTCCCTTCGCCGGTTGGGAGATGCCAGTGCAGTACCCCAGCGGGCCACTGGCCGAGCACCACGCCGTCCGCCGGTCGGTGGGCCTCTTTGACATTGACCACATGGGCCAGGTGGAGGTGCGCGGCCCCGACGCCACCGCTTTCCTGCAACGGCTGCAGGTGTGGGATTTGAATAAGATGAAAGAGGGCGACGCCCGCTACTCCCTCGCCTGCTACGCCGACGGCGGCATCGTGGACGACCTCTTTATCTACCGGCGACCCGACCGCTGGTTCGTCGTCGTCAACGCCTCCAACCGCGCCAAAGATGTCGCCTGGTTCCGCGCGCACGCTCACGGCTTCAAAGTGATGCTGAACGACGTCTCCGACGAGACCTACATGCTGGCGCTGCAAGGGCCGCAGGCGCAGGCGACGCTAAGCCCTCTCTGCCCGGCGAACCTGGCGCAGATGCCCTTCCACACGGGGCAGGAGACGACCGTCGCCGGCGTCCCCGCCTATCTCGGCGCGACCGGCTACACTGGCGAATACGGCTACGAGGTATTCTTCCCAGCGGAGAAAGCGGAGCACGTCTGGGGCGCGCTCCTGGAAGCGGGTAAACCCTATGGCATTATCCCCTGCGGGCTGGCCGCTCGCGACTCGCTCCGCTTTGAGCCGTGCCTGCCGCTCTACGGCCACGAAATCAGCGCCGAGGTGGACCCCATCAGCGCGGGCCTCGGCTGGACCGTCAGTTTTGACAAGGGCGATTTTCTGGGGCGCGACGCGCTCTTGCAGACGAAGTTGGAAGGTCCTGGCGATAGGCTGGTCGCTCTGGAGATGGTAGAGAAGGCGGTGCCACGTCAGGGCTACGCCGTCCTCGCCAACGACGTGGAGGTGGGGCGGGTGACGACGGGGATGTATGCGCCGACGGCGGATCGCTACGTCGGCCTGGCCTACGTCCCTGCGGACCTGGCGGCCATCGGCACGGAACTCGCCGTCCTGGTGCGCGATAAGCCCCGCGCCGCCCGCGTCGTCAAGAAGCCGTTCTACACGCCCGCCTACCGGCGATAAATAACCCAACAGGAGCCAACCCGTGAAAGAGTACACCTACGACCGGAACGCCCGCTATGCCAGGACCCACGAATGGGTACGGTTGGATGGTAGCGAGGTCGTCAGCGGCGTCAGCGACGTCGCGCAAGACCTCCTCTCGGACGTGGTTTTCGTGGACCTACCGGCGGTGGGGGCCACCTTCAAGCAGGGCGACGTCTTTGGCGCGGTGGAGTCGGTCAAGGCCGCCGAGGACGTCTATATGCCGCTGTCGGGCACCATCGTCGCCGTCAACGGGGAACTGGCTGACAACGCCGAGTGGGTCAACCAGGACCCTTACGGCAAGGCGTGGTTCATTCGTATCAAACCGGCCAACGCGGCGGCGGAGATGGCGACCCTCATGGACGCCGCCTCGTACAAGAAGTATGCCGAAGAAGAAGCCGCGCAGGGGCATTGAAGACGACTGTCAACGGATTGACTGCGGTTCAGCGGATGCTACGCGTAGCGGATTAGCGGATGGCCCTCCACGTGACGGGGAGTATCCGCTAATCCGCTACCTATCCGCTGACTCTATTTCTCAGGAGCAGCATCATGGACTATATCCCTCACACAGATACCGACCGGCAGGCGATGCTGGCGGCGATTGGCCTTCAGGACGTGGCCGACCTCTTTGCGGACATCCCCGCCGCGCACCGCTTCCCGAAACTAGAACTCCCGCCCCCAACCTCGGAACTGGAAATCTTGCAGGAACTGCAACAGATGAGCGAGGAGAATGTGGACTTGACCCACGCCGCCTCGTTCCTGGGCGCGGGCGCGTACCGCCGCTTCATCCCCAGCGTGGTCAACCACATCATCTCCCGCTCAGAATTCTTCACCGCCTACACGCCCTACCAGGCCGAGATGTCCCAGGGGACGCTGCAAGCCCTCTTTGAGTATCAAACCATGGTCTGTGCGCTCACAGGGATGGCGGCGGCGAACGGCAGCCACTACGACGGCGCGACCTCCACGGCAGAGGCCATCATCATGGCCTTGCACGTGGCGCGAGGGGCGCGGCGGCGCATCGTCCTCAGCCCGACGCTGCACCCGCAATACCGGGCCGTGGCCCGCACCTACACGCAAGGCATGGGCCTCTCCCTCGTGGGCGACGACCATCTGGCGAACGCGGAGCCGAAGGCATTGGCTGCCTTGTGCGATGGCGATACGGCGGCCATCATCGTGCAGAACCCCGACTTCCTGGGCTGTCTCTATACCCCTGGCGACATGCAGGCTTTGGCGGACAAAGCCCACGACTGCGGCGCGCTCTTCGTCGTCGCGGTGGACCCCGTCAGCCTCGGCCTCTTCACGCCGCCCGGTGCCTACGGGGCCGACATCGTAGTGGGCGAGGGGCAGGCCCTCGGCAACACCCTCAGTTTCGGGGGGCCGTATCTCGGCCTCTTCGCCTGTCGCATGGAGCACGTGCGCCGTTCCGCCGGGCGCATCGTCGGCGAGACGACCGATGCCCAGGGCCGCCGTGGTTTCGTCCTCACCTTGAGCACCCGCGAACAGCACATTCGCCGCGACAAGGCGACCTCCAACATCTGCACCAACCAGGCCCTCAACGCATTGGCGGCGGCGGTCTATCTCTCGGCGTTGGGCAAAGCAGGGCTTCGCCAGGTGGCGGCCCTCTCGTATCACAAAGCCCACTACGCTGCCGACTGCATCGCCTCGCTCAAGGGATACCAGGTCCTGCGCGAGCGACCCTTCTTTGATGAATTCGTCGTGCAGTGCCCGCATCCGGTGGCCGCGATCAACCGCCATCTCCTGGAGGAATGGGACATCGTCGGCGGCTACGACCTGGGCCAAGACTACCCTGAGTTGGCGAACCATGCCCTCCTCTGCGTCACCGAGATGAACAGCCGCGCCGAGATAGATGACCTGGTGGATGCGCTGAGCGAGGTGTCGGAGATGAAGATAAAATGACCGAACCCTTGATCTACGAACTATCCTCCCCCGGTCGCAAGGGGGTTGTCATGCCGGAGCCCGACGTGCCGCTGGCCGAGTTGCCGTCTGACCTGTTGCGGGCCGACCTGCCGCTACCGGAGGTCTCCGAGATAGACGTGGTGCGCCATTTCGTGCGCCTGTCGCAACTGAACCACGCGGTG
Organism: Anaerolineae bacterium; assembly: GCA_020853075.1. GTDB lineage: Bacteria > Chloroflexota > Anaerolineae > JADYZS01 > JADYZS01 > JADYZS01. The sequence continues at coordinate 6,169 of JADYZS010000069.1, forward strand.
GACGTCGGCATGTATCCCCTGGGGTCGTGCACGATGAAGTATAACCCCAAGGTCAACGAGGTGGCGGTGCGGCTTCCCGGCTTCGCCTGGACGCATCCCTTGCAGGAGCCGGAGACGGTGCAGGGCAACCTGGCTCTCCTCTACGAATTGCAGGAGATGCTGGCTGAGGCGAGTGGCTTCGCGGCGGTGAGCCTGCAACCCGCTGCCGGCGCCCACGGCGAGTTGACGGGCGTCCTCATCATGCGGAACTACCTGTACGACCGGGGCCAACGCCAACGGACGAAGATTCTCGTGCCCGATTCGGCGCATGGCACCAATCCGGCTTCCACCACCATGTCGGGCTTGACCGTGGTGGAGGTCCCCTCGGATGCACGCGGCAACGTGGACCTGGCGGCCCTGAAAGCGGCGTTGGATGAGACCGTCGTCGGCCTGATGCTGACGAACCCCAACACCCTGGGTCTGTTTGACGAGAACGTTCTGGATGTGACGCGCCTGGTCCACGAGGCGGGCGGCCTGGTCTATGGTGACGGCGCGAACTTCAATGCTATCGTCGGCATCTGCAAGCCCGCGGAACTCGGCTTTGACGTGATGCACTTCAACCTGCACAAGACCTTCTCCACACCGCACGGCGGCGGCGGGCCGGGCGCAGGGCCAGTGGGTGTCACGCAGGAACTGGCCGCCTATCTGCCGGGGCCTATCGTCGCCCTGTCTGAGACGGAAGAGGGGAGCCTCTGCCTGCCGCAGATGCCATCACGCAGCATTGGCCGCATCAAGAGTTTCTGGGGCAATTTCGGTGTCCTGGTGCGTGCTTATACCTATATCCGCATGCACGGGGCCGAGGGGCTGCGCCGGAACAGCGAATACGCCGTCCTCAACGCCAATTATCTGCAAGCCCGCCTCAAGGGGACCTACCCCGTGCCCCACGGTGACCGTACCTGCATGCACGAGTTCGTCGCCCAGGGCCGGATTGAGGGAGCGGAGGGGATACGCACGATGGACGTTGCCAAGCGGCTGATAGACTTCCGCTTCCACCCGCCCACCGTCTATTTCCCGCTCATCGTGCCGGAAGCCTTGATGATTGAGCCGACGGAGACGGAGAGCAAAGAAACGCTGGACGCCTTCGTGGCTGCGCTGCTGAAGATCGCCGAGGAGGCACGCACGGACCCCGACCTCTTACACACCGCGCCGCACACCGCGCCGGTGTCGCGGCTGGACGAGGTGAAGGCCGCGCGAGAGTTGAAACTCTGCGCGCCGTGCTACTGACAGGGGTAGATATTTCTAGGAACGGCCTATTGGAAGCGGGGACTCCCCCTCACCCTTCCCTCTCCCCGGAGGGGAGAGGGACTTGGCCGACTCCCCTCTCCCGTGTACTCACCATGCCGAGTACGGCTTGGCGTACACGGTGCGTTCTTCCCAACGCCTTGCGGGAGAGGGGCCGGGGGTGAGGGGGGATGACACTCTAGCCGTCGGCTCTTTATCACACCGCCGCCAGCGGCTTCCCGCAATGGGCACAGAACCTATCGCCGGGCTTGCGCGGCATCCCGCAATGGGGGCACACGGTGATTGCCTTCTCCGGCAGGGCCGCGCCACAATTGCCGCAGAAGCGGTCATCGGGAGCCGCCGCATGGCCGCAACGCGGGCAGGCGCGCAGCCCATCGGCTACCGCACCCCGCCGCCGCACCTGCTGGATCTCCTGCTCTACCTCTTTCTCCAACGCGACGACCCCGCTCGGAGATGCAGCCTTTGCCGGTGCTCCCTCGCGCACGGCCACAGGCGCGGGCTCCGGCCTCTGCGCCTGGCGCGCGGCAGCGATCTCTGCCTCCAGGTCAGCGGCCAGCGCGGTCTCGCTCTCCCTTTCCAGGCCGTCCATCTGCCTCATCACCGCGGCGGCCTCCATCTTCAAGCGCGCCCGAAAGACCTGGAAATCTTCTGCCGAGACCTTGCCCACCCGATAGTCAAACTCCAGGTCTTTGATGGCCCGCAGCGTGTCATCTCGCCTGGCCGCTAAAGCCTCCCATGCCTGCCGCACACTATCCTCTGTTGCGCGGAACGGGGACTCAGACGGGCGGAAGATGGGGTACGCGACCCAGGCAATCGCGATGCCGACGATGATGATGCCGAGGAAGATGAGCATGGGTATTCCTTATCAATACCTACCGCGCCGCACCCGGCAGCGCGCCGGGAACAGCCACGGCGCGACGTTCTCCGGCCTGCACCTGCGGCCAGAGCGATATGAACGTCCCTAACACCAAGACCAGGCCGCCCAGCCACAGCCAGGAGATCAACGGGTTGACATAAACCTTGAACGAGGCGGTGCGTCCGTTATCCTCCCAACCCGCGAGGACGACGTACAGGTCTTCCAGCGGCCTCACCATGATGCCGACTTCGCTAGTAGGCTGGTCAGGATTCTTGCGGTAGATGTTGCGGTGCGGCTCCACCGCGCCGACGACGCGGCTGCCTTTTATCACGTCCACGCGTCCGGCGATCACCGTATGGTTGTTTGCCTCAACCTGGCTAAGACCGCGATAGACCAGCGTGTAATCGCGGATGGCGAGGCTCTGGCCGATGGCGAGGTTCGCCTGACCCTCGGCCTGGAAGAAGGTGGCGCCGATGATGCCCAACGCCATGAGGATGACGCCCAGGTGACCCGTGTAGCCGCCGTAGCGCCGCTGGTTGCGTTGGGTGATGCGCAAGAGCGCCGTTCCCCAGCCTTCGCCGGTTGCCTGGCGGCGGGCCTGCGCCCCCCGCACGAACTCCTGCACGATGGTCGCGGTGACGAAGGCGCAAACGGCAAGGCCCACCAACGGGGCCGGCCCGCGCGCGCCCAGGAGGTAAGCGACAACCACGGCCACTGGCATCGTGGCAACAGGGACGGTGAAGTTGCGCACCAGGCTCTCGTCGCTAGAACGCCGCCACCCCAGAAGAGGGCCGACGCCCATCAACACCAGGAGGGCCAGGAAGATGGGGCCGTTCACCTTGTTGAAGAAGGGCGCGCTCACGGCGATTTTGGTTGAGCCGAGCAATTCCGTCAGCATCGGGAAGATCGTGCCCAGGAGCGTGGCGAAGGTGATGATGAGAAAGACCAGGTTATTGAGCAGGAAGGCGAACTCGCGGGAGCGCATGGAGTCCAGTTCGTTTTCCGAGCGGAGGAGCGGCAGCCGCTCAAACAGGAGGTACAAGAAACCGAGCATGATGAGCGCGATGAAAGCCAGGAAGAGGGGGCCGATGTTGGAGAGGGCGAAACTGTGCACCGATTGGATGACGCCGCTGCGGGTGATGAAGGTGCCGATGATGGTGAGGGAGAAGGTGATGAAGATGAGAACCATGTTCCAAATCTTCAGCATCCCGCGCTTCTCTTGTATCACCATGGAGTGAAGGAAGGCTGTGCCAGTGAGCCAGGGCAGGAAGGAGGCGTTCTCCACAGGGTCCCAGGCCCAGAAGCCGCCCCAGCCGAGTTCGGCGTAAGCCCACATGGAGCCCATGAGGATGCCGACGCTGAGAAAGAGCCAGGGCACGAGCGTCCAACGCCGAACGGCCTTCACCCACTGGTTATCTAGCCGCTTGGAAGCAAGGGCAGCGACGGCGAAGGCAAAGGGTATGCTGAAACCGACGAAACCCAGATACAGGCCCACCGGATGAATGACCATCCAGTAGTTCTGTAGGAGAGGGTTCAGGCCCTGGCCGTCGGGCGGCGTGAAGTCCAGCCGCTTGAAGGGGTTGGCCGCAAACAGGAGCACGATCAGAAAGAAGGCGCTGATAGCCAGCAAGACCGAGGCAGCGTAGGGCATCAGTTCCCACTGCTGGCGTCCGAAGGCGGCCACGGCTACGACAGAATAACCGGAGAGGATCAAAGTCCAGAAGAGGAGAGAGCCCGCCTGTCCTCCCCAGAGGCTGGAGAACTTGTAGAAGAGCGGTAAGGCGCGCTCCGCGTGGGTGGCTACGTACTCCACGCTGAAGTCCATCGCCAGGAGAGAATACCACAGAGCCACCGCTGCCGTCAGCACCAGCAGACCCACCGCATAGACCGCGTTCCGCCCGCTGGCGACCAGTTCCATCTGATTGCGCCGCACACCGATCATGCTGGCGGCGATGCCGAAGACCGCCAGAACCAACGCTGCCATCAACGCGATATACCCGACTTCTGCCATCTCAGACCCCCTTTTGCCAAACCATAAGTATCTATCCGAAAAAATTATGGGAGGAGAGCAAGCATAGGTCAGCGGATGCCTGCGGCGTAACGGAATAGCGGATGGCCGTCCCGTAGTAGGGGCGCAGCATGCTGCGCCCCTACCTATCCGCTGACCCTTATCCACTACACCCTCAGTCGTACCGCTTCAGTTCCTCATCCACTCGCTTCAGATACTCGTCATCCCTCGTATCGTCAGCCGTGCCATCCAAAACAGGCGCACCGGCCACCCCCGCCGCTGCCACGGCAACGGGGTGGGCGCGGGCTGTCCACCTGCGGCCCAAATAGACGATGTAACCCGCACCCAGAATCAGGGCCGCGAAGGGAAGCACCCAGGGGAGCCAGTTGAAACCCCGGCGCGGCGGTTCCCCCAGCACAATCTGGCCATACTTCTCAATGAAGTAGGCTTTGATCGCCTCTTTGCTCTCTCCTGCGGCCAGTTTCTCGCGGATCGTCTCCCGCATCTGTTCGCAGGCGCGCAGTTCGCACGTGTCTAGCCGCACGCCGTTGCAGAGGGGGCACCACAGATCCCGCGCCACCGCGTTGACTTCTTCAATGGTCGGCTCGCGGCCCTGCGCGCCAACGGGTAAGAAC
>JADYZS010000070.1 GCA_020853075.1 Anaerolineae bacterium
AGTACGGGAACAGGCCGCCATCGGATAAAATCCGACGGCTGGTATGTGCAAGAAACCCGCTTTGCGGGTTTTCTAAGCCATTTGCCGTCGGTTTCAACCGATGGCCGGGACTTTTCAGACAGTTTCTTAAGGTCTTCCAGACCTTAAGAGTTTTGCTTGGATACGGCGGGGCGCGCCAAACGTGCGCGCGACGGGGAATGCTGCTATACTGTGGCTGAGGCTGCCATCGGACGAAACCCGGCGGCATCATCTCTGACCGCGGCGGTGATTGCTATGGCAAGGTTCCCACGCAGAAGCGGCGTTTTGCTGCACCCCACCTCGCTCCCCAGCCGGTTCGGCATCGGCGATCTGGGCGATGCCGCCTACCGCTGTGTGGACTTTCTGGCGGCAGCCGGCCAAACCTTCTGGCAGGTCCTTCCCCTGAGCCCCACCGGCTATGGCGACTCCCCCTACCAGGGCCTCTCGGCCCTGGCCGGCAACCCCATGCTCATCAGCCCTGAAGTGCTGGTGGGAGCAGGGCATCTCACCGAAGAGGACCTGTGGAATGTTCCCGCCTTCTCTCACGACCAGGTGGACTTCGGGCCGGTCATCCGCTTCAAGACCGATTTACTGGATCGGGCCTTTGCCCGCTTCCGCGCCCGTGCCCCCGACAGCCAGCGAGAAGCCTTCGCCCGCTTTTGCGATGAGCAGGCTTTCTGGCTGGATGATTTCGCCCTCTTCATGGCCCTGAAAGAGGTCTATCACCTCAGTCCCTGGCACGAGTGGGAACCGCCGGACGCCAGGCGGCAACCGGAGGCCCTGGCCCACCGGCGCCATACCCTGGCCGACAAGATTGAAAATCAGAAGTACCGGCAATGGCAGTTCTTCGCCCAGTGGTTGGCCCTCAAGGAATACGCCAACGAGAAGGGCATTCGCGTCATCGGCGACATCCCTATCTTTGTCGCCAGGGACAGCGCCGACGTCTGGGCCAATCCTCACCTTTTCCACTTTGACGAGAACCTTCAGCCGACGGTTGTCTCCGGCGTCCCGCCCGACTACTTCAGCGCGACGGGGCAACTCTGGGGCCATCCTCTCTATCGGTGGGATGTGATGGCCCAGGAGGGGTACGCCTGGTGGATCGCGCGTTTCCGCATGGCCTTCACCCAGGCCGATGTGGTGCGGATAGACCACTTTCGGGGCTTCTACAACTATTGGGAGATCCCGGCAGGGGAGGAGACGGCTATCAACGGGCGATGGGTGTATGGGCCGGGGCGCGCCTTGTTCCAGGCTGTCACCGCCGCGCTGGGAGAGGTGGCGATCATCGCCGAAGACCTGGGCGAGTTTGACGACGAGGCGCGCGCGGGGCTTGACGCTTTGCAAGCCGAGTTCGGTTATCCGGGGATGAAGGTGCTCCAGTTTGCCTTTGGCGGCAGCCCGGAGGATCTCTTCCTGCCCCACAACTACCCGCGACCGTGCGTGGTCTATACCGGCACCCTGGACAACGACACGACAGTGGGCTGGTACCGGCACAGTTCCACAGAAGCGGAGCGAGACTATGCCCGCAAGTACCTGGGTCGCGACGGTTCAGACTTCGCCTGGGACATGATCCGGCTGGCTTGGGCCTCGGTGGCGAACACGGCCCTCGCCCCCGTGCAGGACCTGCTGAGCCTGGGGAGCGAGGCGCGGATGAATCTGCCCGGCACCTCTGGCCCGCCCAACTGGTGCTGGCGGGTGCCATCCGGCGCGCTGACCGCTGGGCTGGCGGCGCGGCTGCTGGAACTGACGGCGGTCTATGGGCGGACGCCTGAATCGCCCGCTCCTCTGCGCGAGAACGAGACGGCCCCTTCCCACGGCGCGCCATGACGCCTATTCGCCCAAGGCCGTCTCTACCCGCACGGCGCAGACTTTGTACGCGGGTATCTTTGCCAGGGGGTCCAGTGCCTCAATGGTGAGGAGGTTGGCCGCCGCTTCCACGAAGTGAAAAGGAATGAAAACCGTTCCCGGCGGCGACTTCTCCGTCACCTTCGCCGTCAGGGCGATGGTGCCACGTCGCGAACTGACGCGCACCCGCTGGCCGTCGGCACAGCCGATGCGGGCGGCATCCGCCGGGTTGATCTCGCATAGGGCTTCGGGGTAAGCCTCTTCCAAATGGGAGTGGCGGGTCATCGTGCCGCCGTGCCAGTGATAGAGGACGCGGCCGGTGGTCAGGATGAAGGGATAGAACTCGTCCGGTTCTTCCGCCGAGGCTTTGTAGGAGAGAGGATGGAACTTACCACGCCCGCGCGGGAAAGTGCCCTCAAACAGGAAGGGCGTGCCAGGATGATCCAACGTGGGAACCGGCCATTGCAGCCCTTCCTGCTCTATGCGGTCGTAGGTGATGCCCGCGTACTCCGGCACAAGGCGGCCCATCTCTGCCAGAATCTCGCGCGGATGGGAGTAACCCCAATAGGCACTGGGCATACGCCCCAACCTTGACTCCAGTCGCTTCGCCAGGTCGCAGATGATCTGCCAGTCGGGACGGCTCTGGCCGCGCGGCGCGAGGGCCTGACGCACGCGCTGCACCCGGCGGTCGGTATTGGTGAAGGTTCCCTCTTTCTCGGCCCAACTGCACGCGGGCAGGAAGACGTCTGCCAGTTGCCCTGTTTCGTTGATGAAGAGGTCTTGCACGACCAAGAACTCCAGGTTGCGCAGACATTCCTCCGTGTGGTGCAGGTTGGGCTCGCTCATCATAGGGTTCTCGCCCATGACGTACAGCGACTTGACTCGCCCCGCGCCCGCAGCCTGGACGATCTCCGTCGTCGTTAGCCCCAACTCGCGGGAGAGAGGCCCCTGCCATCCCGCCTCAAACCTGCGCGCGGCTGCTTCGTCGTCCACCTGCTGGTAGCCAGGGTAGTGCCACGGCATCGCGCCCGCGTCGGATGCGCCCTGGACGTTGTTCTGCCCCCGCAGCGGGTTGAGGCCGGTTCCCTTGCGCCCAACGTGCCCCGTAAGGAGCGCGAGATGCACCAGGCTCAGCGCGTTGTCGGTGCCGTGCGTGTGTTCCGGGATGCCCAGGGCCCAATAGATGGTCGCGTTCCGGGCCGTGGCGTACATCCGCGCCGCGGCCACGATGTCCTGCGCGGGGACGCCGGAGATACGTTCGGCATATTCCGGGGTGAAAGCTTCCATCGCGGCGGCGAAGGCGTCAAAGTTCTCCGTCCGCTCGCGGATAAACGCCTCGTTGTAAAGCCTCTCTTTGATGATGACGTGGGCCATCGCGCTGAAGACGGGAACGTCCGTCCCCGGACGCTGGCAGAGCCAGAGGGCCGCAAAATTCACCATTTCCACGCGGCGCGGGTCCACCACGATCAGTTTGGCCCCACGTTTCTCTACGGCTGCCTTCATCTGCAAGGCGATGATGGGGTGCGTCTCCGCCGTGTTGGAGCCGGTGATGATGAAGCAATCGGTGTCCATGACCTCGCCCGCGGTGTTGGACATGGCCGAGGAGCCGATTGCCATTTGCAAAGCGACGACGGAGCCCGCGTGGCAGAGGCGGGTGCAGTGATCCACGTTGTTCGTTCCTAGAACGGCGCGGAACATCTTCTGCAGCAGGTAGTTCTCTTCGTTGGTCGCTTTGGCGCAACAGAGGACTGCCAACGCGCCCGAGCCGTGCTGGCGGTGAGTCTCTGCCAAGCGGTCGGCTACCAGGTTCAGCGCCTCGTCCCAGGTCGCCTCGCGCCAGCCGTCGCGCCCGATAGGCTCGCGCGGCCCGCCGAGGTTCTTGCGGATAAGGGGCGTGGTGATGCGCTTGGGGTGATAGATGAAATCGTAGCCGAAGCGTCCCTTGATGCACAGGTTGCCGTGGTTCACGACGCTAGCAAAGGGCGAGGTGACGCGATAGATGCTGTCCTGCTTCAGGTGCAATTCCAACTTACAACCGACGCCACAGAACGGGCACGTCGTCGTGACGATCTTATCTGCCTGCAACATCGCTTTCCTCCAGAACTCTATCAATTAACCACAAAGTGCTCATGATCCATCAGCACACCCCCTCCGCCTGGGGCAAGACCACCGCTGTACTCATGCGGATTTCCCACCGCCGATGGAAATGGGTTGCGGGCCATCCACGAATCCTAGCACGAATACACGAATCCAATGTGCGCGGCGAAACCATTCGTGTATTCGTGTCGCTCATTCATGGACGGCTGATCTGACACTATTTTCAGGACAGCCACAAAGCCACAAGATTTTACGATTTACTTATGCTTTGCGCCTTTGTGGCTAAAACATTAGCCTCATACCGCCGCGCGGCGGCGACGGCGGCGGCCCGTGCTTAGAAACTCGTCGGGCGAGTGCCCTTGCTCCAACAGCCATTCACGCCGCGGCGTCAGCGCGCCCGTGGGGCAGACACCAACGCACTGGCCTCAGAAGACGCAGGTCGTCTCCGGCATCGGCGCATCTTAGAAAGTGCCGATGGTCGTCTCAAAGCCGCGACCGCTCAGGTTGAGCGCAAAGGTGTGCTGCACGTCCTCTGCACAGACCTGCACGCAGCGCCAGCAGAGGATACACTTGGCGTAATCCCGGATATAGAAGGGGTTGTCGTCCAGCAGCGGGATTTCCCGCCGTTCCGTACCGGCGAAGCGGCCCGCGTCTACGCCGTATTGCTGCATCTGCGCCACGATTTCCGGAGCCTCGCTCACGTCCACCGCCGAGGCCAGCATCTCCAGGATGGTACGGCGAGAACGGCGCACCCGCTCGCTCTCTGTGTGTACCACCATCCCTTCGGCTACCTTCGCCACGCACGACGAGACGAGGGTGCGTGCCCCTTCCACCTCCACCGAGCAGACGCGGCAGAGGCCGTTGGCCGTCAGCGTCGGGTGGTAGCACGTGGTGGGAATCGTGATGCCGATCTGCGCTGCCGCGTCCAGCAGCGTCGTGCCAGCGGGGACCGTGACCTGGTTCCCGTCTATCGTCAGCGTAACCGTATCTGTCATCGCAACCTTCCTGGCATAAGATGGGGGCTGGTCGTCTCTCCCTGCCCGGTCTCTCTACGCAAAAGGAGATAACCCAGCAAGAGGGCCGGCGCGATCCAGATGTACCAGAACTGGTCGGTGCGGCGCATCGCCATCAGCCACGGCGGGACGTTGATGGCGAGGTAGCCTATCAGGGCCGCGGTTCTCACCCGGGGCCGCGCCTCGTGCAGGACCCAGACGGCAGCCTGGATCGCCGCAGGCAACAGCACAACCTGATCCAACACCCAGCCAAAGGGAGCCGTCACGAAGGAGACCAAAAGGAGCAACGGTGTCTGCTCCGCCCAGTCCCACGCGTCCCGGTGTCGCCACCAGTGGGGGATGAACCAGAGAAGGCCCAACAAGATCGGGACGAACAACGGCCATAGGCTATCGTTCACCGCCAGGGGCTTGCTGGACAACATGCGCAGCAGCGTGCCCAACGTCGGCGTGGCCCACTGGCCGGGCGGGCGGCTGGCCCAGTTATCCAGATAGTAGCCGAGCACCGAGGGATTGATGAGCACCGGGATCGCGGTCGCCACGGCGCCGGCGAGCAGGCCGCCGCCCAAGACCGGCCAGCGGCGTTGGCGCACTATCCATAACAGAAGCGCGAGCCAGAAGAGATACAGCAGGTGCGGCTTGATGGCGACGAGCACCGAGCAGGCACCTGCTAGCCACCACTCCTTGCGCCGTGCAAAGAAGAGAAAACCGACCAGCCCGGTTAGAATCAGGGGACTGATCTGCCCCACCGCCAGCGCGCCGAGAGTCGGGAAGAAACTGAAGGCGACCAGCAACGCGAGCCATTGTCGTTTGGCCGGGCCGCCGTAGAGCCGCCAAAGGACGCTGGCGCAGGCGATGACCAGCACGACCGTCAACAGGGCATAGAGGAGGCTGGCGGCGACGTAATCAAGGAAGCCGAGGGGGATGACAAAGAAGAGGGTCCACGGCAGGCTCCAGGTGATGACCAGAGTATCCTGAATCCAGATAGATGCCTGGGGCAAAGAGCGTAATTCCTCTGGCGAAGGCATGTAGGGGTTGCCACCGGCCAGGAGTAGATGCCCCGCTGCCCAGTACTGCACGATGTCGCGCTTGGGGTCAAAGGCTCTGCCGCCTCCGGCGCGCGCGCTCGCCAGCAAGAGGATAACCAGGAGGAGAAGGAGCAAAGCCAGGAGGAGCAGTCGTAAGGTCCCTTTGCTTTTCATGTACCTGGATGTGGTTTCCATACCGGCTCCACCCACGTTGGCGACGCGGAGAGGGTTTGATGTGCAGGGTGAAGTGATTATACACGCCTTTCGGCCCGCGTCAAGGCTCCCACGCTTGCGGGCACGGCGCAGCGATGGTATAATCTGGTCATGTCTGCCAAGTTCGCACCCGGTTTGCAAGAGCGCCTGGCGGCCAACGAGGCCTCCCAGGTGCATCTGATCCTGCGCGTGCAAGGCGACCCTGCCCAATGCCGCGCCCAGATTGAACAAGCCGGCTTCCGCGTGCGTCGCGCTTTTCGTCTCGTCCCCGGCTTCGCCGTCACCGGCCCTGCCTCCGCCGCGCTGGCCCTGGCCGATGCCTCCTGGCTGACCCAGGTTGAGCCCGACCGTCCTATCCATACCATGAAGTAAGAGCGGCCATGAGCCACGACAAACTGGATAAACCTCTGCGCGCCCTCGTTGCTTCCACCCCGGCGGATCAGCCAGTCCGTCTAATTGTGCAATTCCGCCGCAATTCGCCAGTGCAGCGCCCGGCCCTCATTGCCGCGCGCCCATCGGCCTACTACTTCAATCGCCTCCCGGCGGCTGCGGTGGAGTTGGCAATTGGCGAACTGGAACAGTTGTTGAGCAACCGTTACGTGGAACGGGTCTGGCAGGATTTGCCCGTTCACACGATGTTGGATGTGTCGGTGCCCAAGATCCAGGCTCCGCGCCTGTGGGAGGAAGGACGCAAGGGCGCGGGCATCAAGATCGCCTTCGTGGACACGGGCATAGACGACGCACATACCGACTTCCGGGGCCGCATCGTCGCGACGACCAGCCTCGTCGGGCGCAGCGCACGCGACGGCAACGGCCACGGCACGCACGTCGCTTCCGTCGCCGCGGGGAGCGGTGCGGCCAGCCAGGGCAAGTATCGCGGCGTCGCGCCGGAAGCGCAGATCATGGTTGCGAAAGTGCTGGCCGACGACGGTTCCGGTTTCACCAGCGACGTGATGGCGGGGGTAGAGTGGGCAGCGGATCAGGGCGCGCAGGTCATCAACCTCTCGCTGGGAAGCGATGAGCCGGGCGATGGCACCGATGCCTTATCGGTGCTATGCGACCAGGTGGTGCGGCAGGGCATCGTCGTCTGCGTGGCGGCGGGGAACATGGGCCCGGGGCGGGGAACGGTAGGCACGCCGGGTTGTGCGCACGAGGTCATCACCGTCGGCGCGTCCACCGACCAGGACGACGTCGCACCCTTCTCTGCCCGCGGCCCTACCCTGGATGGCCGCACCAAGCCCGACCTCCTCTGCCCTGGCGAGGGGATCATTGGAGCACGGGCCTATCGCACGAGCGTGGGCAACCCGCTGGATAGCCGCTACACAGAAATCTCCGGCACGAGCATGGCGACGCCCCACGCCAGCGGCGCGTGCGCGCTCTTGTTGGAGGCGAAGCCAGACCTGACGCCCGCGCAGATCAAAACACTCCTGATGCAGCATACGGTGCACCTGGAGCAGGACGCCCAGGCGCAGGGCGCGGGCCGTCTGGATCTCTACGCGGCTTATCGCACGGTGGTGCCGGTGGCGCCCGCGGCACGCTCCGGCTGCCTGACCAGCCTCTTCCGTCTGGGGCGAGGGAGCAGGGGCTGAGTCATCGCCGGTACTCCCCTACCCCACCACGCAGTTAACACCATTCGTCAAACAAGGCAAGGGCGTTCTCCCACGGCTAATGGGCGCGGATGGAAGGGACAGCGCTCAGGTCTCGCGAGGCTATCAGGGGAGCCATGGCCCCGCTTTCACTGCCCAAAGTGATGTAAGTTGTCCCGGTATGCCGCGTAAATCTTCTCATCAATGCCGGGTTTGAGCCGGCCCTTCCAGCAATACTCCAGACCGGCCTCTGCCTCGTAGCCGCCTTCGCTCAATATCTTGTCGTCCACGATGTATCCGGTTGCGTCGCCGTAGCCGAAGAAGAGCATCGTGGCATCGCCGAAGGCCCGCGCCGCGCTCTCTTTTACCGGATAACAAGGCTCGCCCCCCATGTAAGCGATATACAGCCGGTCATTGAGGCGCACGATACCGGCCCGCAACCGGATCATATCCTCGTTTTGGTCGTATGTCTCCAGCACGATACGAGCCGCGTTGGCGTAAAACCCCCGTGCATTCCGGGTGGCTTCGTCGTCCGCGGGCTCGTTGCCCTGTGCGATGGTTTCTTCCAGATAGGCTTTGCTGTACGGTATGATGGGCAGAGAGATGGCGAATTGCCTGGCCGCCAGGCTGAGGGTGACCGGCGTCATGGGGCCAAAGGCAACCGCCTTCTGTACGTTGTTCGCCATCGCCAAAGCCATGTCGTCCACTTCGTCAAAGTTGCACTGTTTAAAGGCGTCACCGCTGGCGGTGACCAACGGTCTGGCGTCCGCGCCCGCGCCCTGAAAAAAGACGGCGGTGCTGCCGTAGAACGCCGAGTCCAGGAGTTGGCACAGCCGCCCCGGATACTCAGCCGAGATGTACAACTGGTCTCTGAGCGTCACCGGGTGGCAGCCATAGTTCAGCAGGATGCCCCGGACGCGGTGATTGGCGTCGGTGATCTTGAGAATGTTCAGAGCCGTATCGCGGACGCCAACGTAGTTAGGTCGCATCGCAAAGACCCCATTTACGTTCAGCCGTCGGTTGACGTTCCAGTTTCCCGCCACGGAGCCGAAAGAGAGTTGGCCGGGGAAAGTGTTTAAGAACGCGCGGTCAACGCAACTGGCGACGCGCCGGAGCAAGAAAGCCTCATACTGGTCGGATACCTGGGTGGGGTCATACCCGGCTACGGCCGGGCCTGCGTGAGTGTGGGTATAGGACAAAAAGATGCAGTCCCTGGGGATGCTGTACTTGCTGCCAACGTAGGCGGCGATCTGATCGGCCAACGTACCGTCGTGGAAGAGAAGATCTAAAGAGATCAAGACAACCTGAGTGTTGCCGTCATCCAACAGCACGGTCTTTACATAAAGATCATCGTGGATGCCTTGCAAGTATTTGCTGCGGAGGGTAGCGTAGCCGCCCGGATGTGTGCGCACGTCGGGCGTAATCAGGTCTCTGGCGATGCCGAAGTTCACGAATCACCTCGCTATGATCGGAAATACCCCGTGTGATGCCTGTACCATACCAGGGAGTGAGCAGCGTGTCAAGAAGGCTGCGCTATTCGCCTTCCAGAAGAAACAGTGCTATCATTATCCGGCTGCACCAGTCCACCCGCAGGAGTGAGCCGATGATCGTTTGGGTCTGCACCGATATGGAGGGCCTCGCGGGGATAGACCAATGGGATCAATGCTACGATCCCGACGACAACTCACCTGCTTATCGCTATGGCCTTGAGCAACTGACCGCCGAGGTGAACGCCGTGGTTGCCGGTTGTTTTGATGCTGGGGTGACAGAAATGCGTGTCCTGGACGGTCACGGGCGCAACGGGAACAAGGGATTCATCTTGGAGAAACTTGACCCGCGAGTCAGGCGGGTCTGGTTTACCCAGATGAATCCTCTGCGCCTGGAAGGGCTGGATGATTCCGTTCACGCCGTCGCCATGATCGGCCAGCACGCGATGGCGGGGACGCTACATGGCTTCATAGACCATACGCAAAGCCCCAAGGAACTCTGCCGCTATCTCATCAACGGCCAGGAGCAAGGCGAGATGGGGCAAATTGCCCTCTATGCGGGCAGTTTGGGTGTGCCGCTGGTCTACGTATCGGGAGACGAGGCTTTGTGCGACGAGGCGCGCCGCCTCTTCCCCCATGTGCGCGCGACCCCCACGAAGAAAGGCACCGGCTGGGACACCTGCGCACTCTATCCGCCCGACCAGGTGCGAACACAGATCCGGCAAGATGTGGCCGCGGCCTTGCGCCACGTGGACCGCGCCTGGGTCTGGCGACCACACCCCCCGATTGAGGTGACCGTAGAGTGGGCGTGGAGCGGCAGGGCTGACCCCATCGCCGGTGTGCCCGGCGTGAAGAGGTTGAACGCGCGCACGGTGTCGTGGATGATCGCAGACCCGCGCGATGTTTTCACCTGGCCCTCTGAATCCTGGAATCCACCGCGCTAACCGCGCTTTTGTTGAGGAATGAGAGACTCCGTGACAGATCGTGACCTCGCGCGCGGCGTGCGCGACACGCTTCCTCTCCTGGTGGGCGTCGCGCCTTTTGGCCTCGTCTTTGGCCTCCTGGGGCGGACGACCGCGCTGGGCCCGGCGGGGACGCTGGCGATGTCGGCCTTCGTCTTCGCGGGCTCGGCCCAATTCATCAGCCTTAGCCTCCTGGGTGCGGGGACGGCTTACCCCCTCATCGTGCTGACGACGCTGGTGGTCAACCTGCGCCACGCGCTCTACGCCGCCTCTCTCTTGCCCTACGTGCGCCACCTATCGGCCTGGTGGCGGCGGTTCCTGGCCTTCGGCCTGACCGACGAGTCGTACGCTGTGGTCATCACCCATTATCGGCGGGAGATGGGCACGAGCGCGGGAGATAACGATCCGCCGGAGGAGGCTGCACGCGGCTATCGCCGTTACTTCCTGGCTGCTAACCTGACCATGTACATTTGCTGGCAACTGAGCACGGCGGCGGGCGTCCTTCTGGGCGGGAGCGTGCCCGACCCCACCGCCTGGGGGCTGGATTTTGCCCTCCCCGTCATCTTCATCGCGCTCCTGGCTGGGCAGACGTGGGATCGGGCAAGCGTCATCACCGCGCTCGTGTCGGGCGCGGTGGCATTAGTGGCAAGGGATATGCCGGGGAAATTGGGGCTTCTCTTGGCCGCACTTCTGGCGACAACGATAGGATGGGGAGTGGACGTATGGCAGAAGCGGCGCTGATCCTGGGGATGATGGTGGTGACCTACGCCACCCGCTACACGGTCATGGGCTTATGGGGGCGCGCCGCGCTCCCTGACCTGGCGCTGCGCTGGCTCCGTTTTGTCCCGGTCTCCGTCCTCACGGCCATCATCGTCCTCTCTACCCTCGCGCCGCAAGGCACGGTGGATTTGCGCCTCGCCAATGCTTACTTCTGGGGCGGGTTGGCGACGGTGCTCATCGCCTGGCGCACGCGGCGGATGCTGCCGACGATTGTCGGGGGAATGGTGATATTTTGGGTATGGCGATTGGTGGTGAGTTAGTTCCTATGGCCGCATCGCGGCAGCAAGGGCCAGTAAATCCTCGCGAGAGATAGATTCCACCGGCGCTCGCACGGTGAAGTGAGAGCCTCCCGTTTCCCACGCCAACGTCCACCAGCCGTACTGCCGCACCAGGTAGCCCGTCACCTCTCCTATCGCCACCGCCTGGGCCTCCCGATCGGAGAAAGGACGGCATCCGGGATAAAGACACGGCTCCGGCGGGATCCTCTGGATGATCTCCATCTGCCTCTTATCCGGCAGACGATAGTACTGATGCACAAAAGCATAGAAAGTGGCGATAGGAGAACATTTGACAGAACTGCTGCCCGGCTCTACCGGCTCGCAGTACCTCTGTTCAGGGGAGACGTTGACGTACACCCATTCCAGAACCATGCTGGCCGGGAGCCACCGCGGCTCGTAGATACGCAACTTAGATGCGGCGCGGGCCTCGGCCAGGGTAGGAAAGCCCTGGTTCAGCGGCGGCTCTGACACAATGGAGCCACGGGTTTCTAGCGGGGCGGGTGTGGCCGCAATTGTCGTCGCGGTTGGGTAGGTTTTGGGCGGCACCGTATAGGCAGCAACGGCTGTGGTGTAGCCGGGGGCTGCGACCCAGGCGCGCACGGCGATGGGGGCCGCGTCAAATCCACTCCTTCGCCAACTCCCCGACCAGGTACCGTCAGGGCTATCCCGCAACGGTTGAGAGGCAAAAGCGGACTTGGAAAAGAAGCCGGGTTGGTCGGCCACCAGCAACCCCCAGAAAGGGCCAGCCGGGACCTGGCCGTTGGCGTCGGTCACCCGCAATCGCCAGCCGGAACGGTCGGCCTGCAACTCAGCCCGCAGTTGGCGGGTGCTGGGCAGGGTCACCTTTAACAGTAGCGGGCCTGCCTCTAAGGCCAGGAATAGGCCATCGGGTAAAGTGGAAAGGCTGCCCGGGTCGGGGCGGCTAAAGAAGATACTGGCCCAGAGGGTATAGGTGTGACCGGAAACCTGTTCCGCGGACGGTACGTTGAAGGTGTGGGTCTCGGTGAGCGTCTGGCCGGGCATGAACTTGTAGGGAAAGCGCGGGAATGATCTCTCGTAGGGCAGCGGGAAGGGCGAGAAGGCGATCTGTTGGCTCTGCTCATCCACCAAGGCCAGCCGCAGGCAGTCCTGCGGGCAGAAAATGAATAGGGTCTCCGGGCCATCGTTGGAT
>JADYZS010000071.1 GCA_020853075.1 Anaerolineae bacterium
ACGCGGCCCGGGTACGCGCCGGCTCCAGCGGCGCGCTGTTGCGGTATTGAATACGAAGCCCCCACCCTGCCCTCCCCCGCTTCGCGGGGGAGGGCAGGGTGGGGGCCGGTAATAGACACTATTTTCAGGGCGGACACAAAGGCACTAAGGAATTGAAACTTTGTGTCTTCGTGCTTTGTGGTGAGTTGACAAGGAGCATAGGTGGACGACAATAAACGGCAGAAGGTTGACGAGCGTCTGCGCAAAGAGCAAATCATCTGGCTGGCGACGACGCGGCCCAACGGTACGCCGCACCTGGTTCCTATCTGGTATGCCTGGGACGGCAGCAAGGTCTATTTTGCCACGCCACCCAATACCCAGAAAATCCGCAACATCCGGCAGACACCGCGCGTCGCCATCGCGCTGCCCGACGGCATGAACGTGGTCGTCCTGGAAGGCGACGCGGCGTTGGTGGATGGCGCGGAGCACAAACACGCGGCAGAACTGTTCAACAAGAAATACGAATGGGACTTCGGTGAAGATGCTGATTACGTAGTCGTCGGTGTGACACCTACCAAATTTCTCGCCTGGGGTCAAGAATAAAAGGGAGTCAGATAATCACATGATGCGATTTGACAAGTTCACAGAGCGGGCGCAGGATGTAGCCATGCGGGCCTACGAGATCCTGCAACGTTATAGTCACAGCCAGTTAGACACAGAGCACGTCTTTCTGGCCTTGATTGAGCAAACCGACGGGGTTGTGCCCACCTTGCTGCAAAAACTGGGAGCCAGCCCTGATGCCCTGACCGCGCGCCTGGACGACGTGCTCCGGGCCAGCCCCAAGAGTGGGATGATGCCGGTTCCGGGCCAGGTGGCGCAGGTCTATATCACGCCGCGCCTGAAGCGGGTCATAGACGTGGCTCAGGAGGAAGCAACCAGGCTCAAAGACGAGTTGATTTCCACCGAGCACCTCTTCCTCGGCATCGCTTCCGAGCGGAACACGCCTTCGGCCTCTATCTTACAGCAAACAGGTATCACCAAAGAGCGCATCTTGCGCGCGATGGAGGAACTGCGCGGCGGCCAGCGGGTCACCGACGCCGGTGCGGAGGGACGTTACCGCATCCTGGAGAAATATAGCCGCGACCTGACCAAACTGGCCCACGAGGGAAAGTTGGACCCGGTCATCGGGCGGGATGGCGAAATCCTGCGCGTCATCCAGGTTCTCTGCCGCCGCACCAAGAACAACCCCGTCCTCATCGGGGAGGCGGGCGTCGGCAAGACGGCCATCGTGGAGGGCCTGGCCCAGAAGATAGCCGATAACGACGTCCCCGAACTCCTGGCCGGCAAGCGCGTCCTCAGCCTTGACCTGGGCGCGATGATTGCGGGCACCCGCTTCCGCGGCGAGTTTGAGGAACGCCTGAAGGCGACCATAGAAGAAATCCAGCGCTCCCAGGGCGAGATCGTCCTCTTCATAGACGAGATACACACCGTCGTCGGCGCGGGCGCGGCCCAGGGCGCGATGGACGCCTCCAACATGATGAAGCCTGCCCTGGCGCGCGGCGAACTGCGCTGCATCGGCGCGACGACGCCCGACGAGTATCGCCAGCACATAGAGAAGGATTCGGCGTTGGAGCGGCGCTTCGCGCCCGTTTGGGTGGAGGAGCCGTCCGTTGAGGATACCATTGACATCCTGAGAGGTGTGCGCGACCGCTACGAGGCGCATCACCAGGTACGCTACGACGATCAGGCCTTGGTGTCGGCGGCGCGGCTTTCCCATCGCTACGTCACCGAACGGCATTTGCCCGACAAGGCGATTGACCTGATTGACGAGGCCGCGTCCAAGTTGCGGGTCGCCATGTATTCCATGCCGCCCGAACTGAAGGCGAAGCAGGTACGCCTGCAAAAACTGACCGCCGAGGAAGAGGCGGCCTGGGCCGCGCGCGACTACGAGAAGGCCGCTATCCACAAGGCCGAGCGGCTGAAGATGGAAGAGGAATTCAAGATGGAAAGGGCCGCGTGGCGGCAGTCTGTCGGCCTGGACGAGGTGGTAGATGAAGAGGATATCGCGCAGGTCGTCGCCACCTGGACGGGCATCCCGGTGACCACCATGTTGGAGACAGAAGCATCCAAACTCCTGCGCATGGAAGAGGAGTTGCACAAGCGCATCGTGGGGCAGGACGAGGCGATTGCCGCCGTCGCCGATGCTATCCGCCGCGCTCGCTCCGGCCTGAAGGACCCCAAGCGGCCCATCGGCTCGTTCATCTTTATCGGCCCCAGCGGCGTCGGCAAGACGGAACTGGCGAAGGCTCTGGCCGAGTTCATGTTTGACGATGAGGACGCGCTCCTGCGGGTGGACATGAGCGAATACCGGGAGCAGCACACCGTCAGCCGTCTCTTCGGCGCGCCGCCCGGCTATATCGGCTACGAAGAGGGCGGCCAACTGACGGAGGCGGTACGGCGGCGGCCCTACCGGGTCATCCTCTTTGACGAGATAGAAAAGGCGCACCCAGAAGTGTGGAACGCGCTCCTGCAAATCCTAGAGGATGGCCGCATGACCGACGGCCAGGGCCGCACGGTGGACTTCCGCAACACCGTGCTCATCATGACTTCCAACATCGGCACGCAATATGCCAGACAGGGCGGCAGCCTCGGATTCTTGCGCCGGGGCGAGGCAACGGAAGAGGAACGCGAGTCGCAGCGGCAGATTGAGGACGGGCTGAAGCGCACCTTCCGCCCGGAGTTCCTGAACCGGATTGACGAGGTTATCATCTTCCAGGCACTGACGCTGGCACAGGTGGAGGAGATTGTAACCTTGCAGGTGAAGGAACTGAGCGAGCGGCTGACGGAGCACGGCGTCAGCATTGAACTGACCCAGGCCGCGCGCCGCTGGCTGGCTAAGGAAGGCTTTGACCCGGCCTTTGGGGCGCGCCCGCTGCGGCGAGCCATCCAGCGCTACGTGGAAAGCCCCCTCTCGCGAGAGATTCTGCGCGGCAACTATCGCGCGGGCGACCGCGTCGTGGTGGACCTGGGCCAGGAGGGGTTGACCTTCACCCACAAGCCCACTGAGCCTATCGCGATGGAGTTGCCCGCGCAGCCCAGCGAGCCGCGCGCGGTGTAGAATTCTACGCGGCCCCCACCCAACCCTTGCTTAGAAACTGTCTGAAAAGTCCCGGCCATCGGTTGAAACCGACGGCAAATGGCTTAGAAAACCCGCAAAGCGGGTTTCTTGCACATACCAGCCGTCGGATTTTATCCGATGGCGGCCTGTTCCCGTACT
>JADYZS010000072.1 GCA_020853075.1 Anaerolineae bacterium
AGTAGGGCGACGCAGCAGGAAATCTAACCACGGAGACACCGAGTACACAGAGGATTGCTCTAAAACTCTGTGTTCTCCGCGTTCTCATGCTCTCAGTTCCTATTGCTCTCTCGCCCTCTCTCTGTTATAATGGGGATGCGAGGTCACCATCTTCATAGGCAGGAGGATTCTCAGATGGACATCGGCAAATCATTCACCTACGTCTTTGACGACGAGGAATGGGTATCCAAACTCCTCATCGCTGCGGTTCTCTCCTTCCTTAGCTTTCTCATCGTGCCCGCGATCATCATCACGGGCTACATGGTGGGGATCGTGCGCAACGTGCGCCGTGGAGATCCGCGCCCCCTCCCTAAGTGGGAGAATCTGGGCGATATGTTTCGCGATGGCCTGATGCTCTTAGTGGCTTTTCTTGTCTATTCTCTCCCCCTCCTTGTCATCCTCTGCCCCATCATCGTTATTGCCATTGCCACTGGCGATAGCCAGTCTGCACAAGATACCCTGAGTGTCCTATCGGTCTGCTTCACCTGTCTCGCGGTCTTGTGGGGCATCGTCCTTGCGCTAGTGTCACCCGCGCTCTACATACGTTACGCAGAGACAAACGAACTGAGCGCACTTTTCCGCTTCGGAGACATCGTCTCCTTTACCACGAGCAACATAGGCCCTGTCATCGTAGTCATTGTTGTGGGTTGGGTTGCCAGTCTCATCGCCAGCATTGTCGGCCTCCTCCTCTGCGGCATCGGCCTTGTCGTGACGACGCCCTGGGCGACCCTGGTGATGGCGCATCTGTACGCGCAGGTGGGCATGAAGCCGCAGGCGCCGCCTGCCCCGCCAGCACCGCCGACCCCATCCGAACCACCTACGGCAGCTCCGCCCCCGCCCAGCGCGCCGGATGCGATGGTCTCTTCCATCTAGCATTGATCGTCGGTTGGACAGCCCGCGGAGCGGGCTTAACATGCATCATCGGTCGTCGCATGTGGTATCCGGAGTATTCTGAGGCGGCGTATCCCACCCGCGAGAAATTGATGTTTGCCTGCGTGCCCATACTTCGCCAGGGAATCCAGAAGGTAGGGTATGGTCATGGAACAGTTGGGGAACGTTTTCAGCAGTTTCGGGTTGAGCACGGCGGCAGGGCTTAACGCCTACCTGCCGTTGCTCATCGTCGCGCTGACGGCCCGCTTCACCGACCTCATCACCTTGCAGAAGCCGTGGGATGCGCTGGAGCACCCCATTGTTATCGTCCTGTTAGCCATCTTGCTCATCGTTGAGATGACGGCGGATAAGATACCAGCGATAGATACCGCCAACGACGTCATTAACACGGCGATCCGGCCCGCCGCGGGCGCGGTGCTCTTTGCGGCCCAGGCGAACCTCATCAACGATGTGCATCCTGCCCTGGCGCTGGCCTGTGGCCTTCTCATTGCGGGGACGGTGCACGCGGCCAAGTCAACGGCGCGGCCCGTGGTCACCGCGACGACAGGCGGCCTCGGCAATCCGGTGGTCAGCGTGGTAGAGGACGTCATCTCCGCGGCGATGACTGTTGTGAGCATCCTGGCGCCGGTCCTGGTAGTCTTCTTTATGGCGGCGGTGGGTTACCTGGCCTACCGTTGGGTGAGGCGGCGGCGAGCGAAGCGTGCCGCCGCGTGATGCACCGCCGCAATTTTTCTAGGTCTCTTGTAGTCAAGAGCCTCTGCTTAACAGGCAGAGGCTCATAATTACACCGTTAGATGATAAGCGTCATTGCGACGCAGGGAAACCTGTGGTATCTTATCTGATGTCTGAGGGATTATATCGCCGACAACTTCATCCCCTCAACGGAGAGCGTGAATGGAGAACTATCGCGCCATCCGGCGCGTGCTGTGGATTACGATGGGGCTCAACGCCCTTGCCACAGCCATCAAGTTGTTCGTGGCCTGGCGCACTGGCTCTTTGAGCGTCCTGGCCGACGGCTTTGACACCCTGTTTGATGCCGCATCTAACATCATCGGCCTCGTCGGCATCTACGTTGCCTTTCGTCCTCCGGACGAGGACCATCCCTACGGCCACCGTAAATATGAAGCCATCGCTGCGGTGATGATCGCGTTCTTCTTGTTCTTGACCGCCTGGGAAGTGGGCAAGAACGCCCTTGAGCGATTAAGCCTGCCGCACGCGCCTGAGATCGTCCTCTGGAACGTTGCCGCCATCGCCCTGAGCATCGCCTTTCAGGCCGGTACAGCCTACTACGAGGGCCGCCATGCTCGCTCCTTGCGTAGCGAAGTGCTGATAGCCGACGCGCGGCATACCTGGGCCAACGTGGCCGTTTCCTGCTCTGTCCTGGTCGGGATGGGCGTGGTGCGCCTGGGCTATCCCCTGGCCGACCCGATCCTGGCTCTGTTCATCGCCGCCGTCATCGTCAAGATCGGCGTGGACACGCTGCGTGAGAATGTGCCTACCCTGACCGACCGCGCGCCCCTGCCCAAAGAACGCATCGCCGCCATCGCGCAGCAAGTGCCGGGGGTTGAGCACGTCCACGCCATCCGCAGCCACGGGCCGGCGGATGCGGCTTCGGTGGACCTGCACATCCACGTCCCCCGGCGTTTCGCGTTGGCGGAGGCAGACCGGGTGGGCGACGAGGTGCGCGACCGTCTCTTGAGCAATGTAGAAGGCGTGCAGGACGTGGTGGTGCATGTAGAGCCGCGCCCGGTACCCCTGACAAGCCAGGACGATCTCTTTGCTGTGGTACGAGAGATAGCATCTGACCTGCCGCTGACCCTACACGAGAGCGCAGCCTATCAGGTGGATGGGCGGCTCTACGTAGAACTGGATGTCGGGGTCAGCAACGATCTCACCCTGGGTCAGGCCCACAATCTGGTCAGCGCGTTGGAGGCAGAGACACGCAGCCGGTTGCCGCAGGTGGCCGGTATCCATACCCACATAGAGCTGGCAAATCACAAAATCGTGGAGGGGCGGCCGGCGCGGCCCGCCGTCCGGCGCCGGGTCATGGAAGAGGTCGCGCGCTTGCCCGGCGAGGTAAAAGGGTTGCACGACATCCATAACGTGACGGTCCGTGAGGTGGATGACGGCAGGTTGTTCGTGGCGCTTCACGGCACGTTGAACGAGTCTCTATCGGTGCTAGATGCGCACAATCTGGCCGAGGAAGTGGAATCTCGGTTGAAAGAGCGGTTGCCGGAAATAGCCCACGTGCTGGTTCATGCCGAGCCCCCCGACGCCGGACTCCCGTGATAAGGTCATGTCACACAGAGTCAGAGGCTATCACCAGTTCTACCAAAGAGAGACCAAAGAAGCGCGCGACGCCTGCTGCGCTCAATATCTCCCGTAGTCATCCTCCTCTTCTTCGTCGTCTTCCCAATCATCTTCTTCGTCATAATCCTCTTCTTCCTCGTCTTCCCAATCCTCCTCAAGTTCGTCCACTTCTTCTTCGTCACCAACTTCTTCTGTCAAATCTGCGGGCAACTCCTCCCAATGATCTACAGTCCAACCGCTTACGGCAACAAGAAGTTTGTTGTGATGGCGAGAGCCAAACGCGAGCACCAATCCCCCCTCTTCATCTTGGCCAACCTCACTCAACATCTCATCTTCTTCTGTGATCTCGCTCAACGCGTCGGAGATAGCATCCAGGCCAGTGATTGGGGGAGCATCGGCATCGGCGTAGGCGCTGGCGCCATAGAGTGCCAGGAGGCTCTGGTCGGCAAGATAGAGTTCGGCATCAAAGAAGATACGCTCTGTCTCTTCCTCCATCTCTTCCTCCTCATCGTAGGCGATGGAGTCTCCGTAGAGAGAGATACCCACTACTTTCTGACCTCTCAGGAGTTGGAGTCGTTCCATCGCCTCTGAGGTCAACTCCGTTTGGATCTCCTCTCCTTCTTCTTGGTGATCGCGACCATTGGGGTTCATGGTCTCTTCCATCGTATCAATCTCCTTCAGAAAAAATTGGCAGCATGATTCTTATGGCAGCCGCGTGACCGCTTATCGGGCCGAGAAGAGATGTGCGTCTCTCATTGCGGTTTCCCGGCATGGCGAACTGCCGCGCGCAGGGGCTCCCGTGCCGCTACGAACTCGGCAAACCAGGTCTTCTCAGGCGTTAAAAGGTGTCGCTCCTGCGGGCTAGGATGGGGGCAGCGGGCAATCTGTGCTAAGGCTGCCGTTGCCTCTGCGGGAGCCAGGCGATAGAGCCGTTCCACCGTCTCCAGGCTATCAGTACGCACCCAGGCATCCACCCAATCTTCCAGAAAATAGGCCAGGCACTGGCGGCAACGCCACACCGAGAAAGTGCGGGTATCACCCCGCTCCGTTACGGTGTTGAGCGCGCCCCAATTAGCAATACGACCGGAGCAGGTAGGGCACGGCACAGTCCCCGGGCGCTTGCCGCTGCGCTCCACCAACGCTATCTCGTCGTCTATGAAGGGGCCCGGCCCAGAATCCTTGTGTTTCCCGCGCAGGCGACGCCACCAGGTACGCCAGCCCCCTTTCTCCTCACGCCGGACAGGAGTCACCACCGGCAGCGCAGGTGGTAAGAAAAATGTACTCCCCCTCCCCTCTGGGAGGAGAGTCAGGGAGGTTCCGCCGGCGGTTGGCTCCTCGCGGGAACGTCCACCCTTGTCAGCCTCCTCCGGGGCATACTGGTCACAGGGTGCAGAGAGAAGGAGTTGCGTGAAGGCCGCGCTTTTTGCCTGGTGCTCGCGCGCCCAGGTGCAATAACCGGCCCAGCCACCGGACACCTGGTAGGAGGGACCGGAAGGGCGGAAGTTGGCACAGGTGCCGCAGGATCGCACGCGGTAGCCGTCGGCGGCTACTGCCGCCGACAACCGGGCCAGAGTCTCGCGGGGGCGGCGCGCCGTCCCCGCAGCCTCTGGTGATACAGTGTACGAATGCCCGCCCACGAATAACGCCCAGCCTGCCCCCTGTTCTACCAGTTCCAGCCTCGCCTCGGTATCCTGGGCTATGCGCCGGAGGGTGATCGTGTAATACTGCGGTTCTTCTTTCAGCCTTATGCCGGGCCTCCGCTGAAATTGCCAACAGTGTGGGACTTAAAAATGCTGCGTCGCGACCCGTCTATCACCAACGTATCAGGAAGCACAGGCAACTCTATCTCAGTGGTTTCGGCGGCTATTCTACTATAACTTGCTGCCTTGTGCAACCGAAATGGTTATGAGGTTATGACCAGGGCTTACGTCGCGCGCTTGAGGACGATTAGAGTGAGGTCGTCGTAGAGGTCGGCCTCGCCCACGTGGGCCTGCACCGCCGACTCGATGGCCTGGCTGATGGCTTCGGCGGATTCGCTGGCATGCTCGCGTATCACCGCCTGCAACCGCTCGTCGCCGAACTCCTTGCTTTGGCCGTTCAACGCGTCGGGGGTGCCGTCGGTGTAGAGAACCACCGCGTCCCCCGGCTCCAGAGTCACTTGCCGGTCGGCCCAGGGGCCGGTGGACAGGATGCCCAAAGGCATCCCCGGCCCGCGCAGGCGCGTGAGCGAGCCGTCGTTTGCGCGCGCCAGGAACGCGAGCCCATGCCCCGCGTCGGCGTAGATCAGCCGGTGGGTTCGCCAGTCCAGCACACCGTGCCACATCGTCACGAACATATCGGAATCGGCACTGATGTCGGTGAGGATGTGCTCGTTGGTGCGCCTGAGGGCCTGGGCAGGGGAAAGGGCCTGGGCGTTGTTCCGCAGCAGGGTGCGCACCAGGGCCATGAAGATGGCAGCAGGAACGCCCTTGTCAGATACGTCGGCAACGGCGAAGCCGACGCGCCGTCGCGGCAAGGTGATGCAATCAAAGAAGTCGCCCGCAAGTTCGCGCGCCGAACGCCAGTAACTGTGCACCTGATAGCCAGGCACGGGGGGGTGTTGGCGAGGGATAAGGCTATATTGGATCTGGTGGGCGAGGTTTAGTTCCTGCTCTTGACGCAAGCGTTCCCTCTCCTGGCGCAACAGATGTTCGTTCTCCAGGGCCAGGGATAACTGCCCGGCAATCCCGGCCAGGATGCGCACACGCCGGTAGGTAAAATGATAGGCATCGTCCACGTCATCGGCCACGAGCGCGCCGAGGCTCTGGCCCTGTACCGTCAGGGGCACGATGAGGATACTTTTGCTGCCGTAGGTTTGGCGCCAGGAGTCGGGAACGAGGGGATGGGAAGCTGTATCGTCAGCCTGCACAGGCTCTCGTCGCCGGAGAGCCTCGCCGAGAAGGGGAAGAACGTCCGGGGTAAGGCAGCACTCGCGGATCAGGACAGGGAGATCGCTGCGGGCGGTGTGGGTGTGGGCCGCGTAGAAGGGTTCTTTCTCGGACTTCCGCAGGAAGATGGTGCAACGATCCACACCTGCAAGGATGGGAGCCAGACGACAGATAAGGTCAAGCGTCGCTTGCAGGTCACGGGTATGGCCGACTGCTTCGGCCACCTGTAATAAGGCGGTGCTGGTGTACGTTTCCTGCCGCAGTTCCACCACGTGGGCTTCCAGAGCAGCCAGGTACGCCTGCGCCTGCGGCGGTAATCCGGCGCGCATTTCGGGGGAAAGGGAGCGCAGGTTAGCCATATATTTTATGGGTATGCTGCCAGAAAT
>JADYZS010000073.1 GCA_020853075.1 Anaerolineae bacterium
CATTTGTTGGAAGCCCGCAAAGCGGGCTTCCTAGCCTAGT
Organism: Anaerolineae bacterium; assembly: GCA_020853075.1. Lineage (GTDB taxonomy): Bacteria > Chloroflexota > Anaerolineae > JADYZS01 > JADYZS01 > JADYZS01. Next base: position 41 of record JADYZS010000073.1, read on the forward strand.
TGCCGTCGGTTTCAACCGACGGTGAACGCCTCAGAGGGAGGAGATCGGCACTTCTACTCTCCACTTCATGACTTTGACAGGGCCCTACTATTTCTATCTAGTAACCCCCTAAATCTAAAGGTTTTTGAAACCTCTAGGTTTGCCTTTGCCGCGTCCTGGTGTACAATAGCCCCGGAACTAACCCCATCACGGAGACCGCCCTTGTCAGACGAACGCAGCCTCCCCCTGGGGCAAACGCGGGCCCAACCGGAGCCCACCATAAACCTGGAGGAAGACCGCCACTGGTGGTTCTCCAGCCGCACCGCCGCGCTCCTGGGAGTCCTGGACCGCTTCCTGGAGGCGGGGGAGCGGCCCGTGCTGGACGTGGGCTGCGGCGCGGGCAATATGTTCCACCACCTGCGCCGCTACGGGCCGGTCGTCGGCGTGGACCCCAATCCGCGCCCGCTGGCCGTCGCGCGCCAGCGAGGATACGACGTGCAGCAGGGTTCCGCCGAGGCTATCCCCTGGGGAGACGATACCTTTGGGTTGGTCGCTCTCCTGGACACGGTGGAGCATTGCGCCGACGATGCTGCGGTGCTGCGGGAATGTGGCCGCGTCTGCCGGCCAGGCGGCTGGCTTATCGTCACCTCGCCCGCCTTTATGTGGCTATGGAGCCACAACGACGTGCTGAACGCCCACTATCGCCGCTACACCGCACGGGAACTGGGAGATAAATTGCGCACCGCGGGCTTCCGCGTGCGCTACCTGACCTACAACAACTTCTTCGTCTTTCCTCTGGCCGCGTCCCTCATCCTGCTGCGCAGCCACGCGGCGCAGAAACCGCAACTCGCTTCGCCCCACTTTGATGAAGACGCTTACCAGGTAGAAATGGAGCCCGTGCCGCCGCTACTGAACTCTATCCTCACAGGCGTCGGCCAGGTGGAGGCAGCCCTCTTGCGGCGCGTACCGCTTCCCTTCGGGATATCCCTCATCGCCCTGGTCCAGAAAGAATCATAACAGGTGATAGCCATGAACGACGAACCAGAACCGACCAACGAGGAACCGGGCGCGGAGCCGGAAGAAGAGGATGAGTTCCCCTGGGAGGAGTGGTTATTGGAGGGGGGCCGGGGTCTTCGCCTGCTGGCCCGCGATTGTGGCGTGCCCGACGAGTTCTGGCAACACCTCCACAGCGCACAGAAAGAGGCGCTGGCTGCCGGCAGCGTGTTGCTCCTCGCGGCCCTGCGCGGACAATTGGGCAGCGGCCTCCTCCGCATGATGCGCCGGGCCGCGAGCATGGATACCTCTTCCTCCGAAACATCCCCCCAGCGCGCCACGCGCATCCAGGTGGAGTGACGGCGGCTTCCGTCACCAATCCAGGCTCAGAAGTCTCGCCAGGTCTTCCGCGCTGTGGGCGCCGCGTATGCGAATGCGCTGCAATTCATAGAGCCGTTGCGAGGAATGGGTCATGCCCTGGTGGACGGTGAGGCCAGCCCAGTAGCCCGCAGAGCGGATGACCTCAACAGCCTTCTTGTCGTATTGGCCGGAAGGGTAGGAATAAAAGCGCGGCTGTTCTCCCAAATTGTACGCAATCGTCTCGCTGGGCCCCAACGATTGCCACACCAGATAATCAACCGGCTTGTCCCGCAGGTCGGGATGGTTGCGACTGTGCGCGCCGAATTCCATCCCCGCTTGATACATCTCCTTGATCTGCGACCAGGTCATGTAGGCCGGAAGCCCCTGGTCTATGAGGTCGGTGACGAGGAAGAAGGTGCCGCGGAAGCCGTAACTTTTCAGGAGAGGGAAGGCGTTCTCGTAGTTGTCGCGATAGCCGTCATCAAAGGTCAGGATGATAGGCTTGGGCGGTAAAGGCCAACCCAGCGCGAGATGGTAGAGGAGGTCGCGCAGGGAGATAGACTGGTAGCCTGCCTCTTTCAGATAGCGCAGGTGAGCCTCAAAGCGTTCGGGCGAGACGGAGAGATCGCGGCGGATGGCACCCGCGCCGGGCGGCGGCACAGAGATGTAGTGGTACATCAGGATCGGCACACGTGCTTCCCGCGCGACGCCATCGGGGGTAGGGCCGGGCGTATGGGTGGGGGTCGGCGTTGGGGTGACTGTGGGGGTAGCCGATGGGCTGGGCGAAGGGGTGGGCGTTGCCGTTTCGTTGAGAGATGTGGGTGAGGCCTCGGCTGGCCCTAAGGTAGCCGTAGGCGTAGGAGTATCCGACGGGGCCGGGGATGGGCTGGGAGTAGGTGTGGGGCTGGCAGTATCTGGTGGAACTGGACTTTCGGTGGGCGTCGGCGATAGGACCTGCGCCAGGACCTCCGCCGTCAGGCTGGCCGCCGCGTGCAGGCGGGTTAGCTCCGTAGGCGAGCCGACCCGACGCAGGCCACGCCCGGCAGCCATACCCAGGGCAGCCAGGACGAACAGAGCACCTAGGTAAAGCAGCAGTAGAGGGAGACGCCGGCTTCGACGGCGCGGCCAGGGTATTGCAGGTTTAGTCATGATTCGTTGTCAACAACTTATCAGTTGTTTTTCATTCAATAAAGCATTTGACATGGCAGCAATCTCATGTTATAATTGTGCGTAGGGTTGCAAACGACCCTAGCGGTCACCTTGCTGGGTTGGGAGCTATGCGCTGTCTCCGCTGACACTCAGCAATAGTCACAGCCCGGCATACCTAAGAAAGGAGTGATATGTTCCACGATCGCATTCGCATGGCCTACGAGCATCTCTCGCCCAGCTATCGCAAGATAGCCGACTTCCTCCTGAAGTCGTACGATGAGGCCGCCTTTATGGGCGCATCGGATCTGGCCGACCACCTCAACCTGGACCCGGCTACCGTCGTACGCTTCTCCCAGCGGCTGGGGTATGCCGGCTATCCGGAGTTGCTACGGAGCATCCAGGCCCAGGTCAAAGTGGAGTTGCGTTCAGCCTATGCCGTGGATACCACCGATGAATCAGTGGGAGGTCTCTTCCAACGGTTCGTGCGACAGGATGGCGGCAACCTGGAGCAAGTGCTGGCTCACAATCCTCCCGCTATCTTGGAGCAGGCTATCAACGCCTTGAAGAGCGCGCAGCGCGTTTACGTTCTGGCGGAAGGCCACGCTGCGCCCTTGGGAGAATCCTTTGCTTACGAACTGCGCCAGAACGGCCTTCCCGCCCAATACACGGCGGGAGACCTGGCGCACCAGGCGATGGCGCTGGCTAATATCGGCGCGGGCACGAGCGTTCTTGGCCTTTCCGTCGATGACTATGCCATAGATGTAGCGGCTGCCATGCGCTACGCCCGCGAGGAAGGTGCTTCCACCATTGGTTTGGTGGGCTCTCTTGCCAGCCCCCTGGCTCGCTCGGTGGAAATTCTGCTGTTCGCCCCAGCGACCTCTACGGGGCCGTTGCCCTCTCTAACTGCCTCTATCGCAGTTGTTAACGCGCTCCTGCAAATCACAGGCAAGCGCGAGGCAGAAGCACTAACCGCTGCGACCCTGCGCCAACAGCGGGCCTATCTGCGTTTGACCGAAGAACGAGAGCGCCAGGCCGCCACCCTGCGCGAGTGATTGCTGCCCAGGGCCTCCGATTTGGCCCCCACCCCGGCCCTCCCCCGCTGCGGCGTTGGGGGCTGGACAACGCCCACCTGCCGAGTACGGAAGAACGCACCCGTAGGGCGCAAGCGGCGAGTACGCAGGGGAGGGTGACGCAGGCCAATGTCATTGCCCTCCCCCGTTCGTTCTACGGGGGAGGGTTAGGGTGGGGGCGGCTCCTCTATGCTCCTAACCGTACAGTTCGTAAGCACTTCCTCCGCCGTGGCGACAACCTGTTCCACTGTGATATCCCGCACGCAGCCGTGTAGAAGGATCTCGTTTTTCGCGTAGTCCAGCCGGTTGCAAGGAATACAGGCCCAATCCGACGTCACGACCCGATGGCGAGCAGGGTCGCCCCAGGGGCCGAAGATCACCGCCGAGGCCGGGCCGTAGAGATGCACCGTCGGCGTGCCAACGGCGACGGCCAGATGCAAGGGGCCGGAATCGGGGCCCAGGGCCAGGCGGCAGCGGCCCAGGAGCGCGGCCAGTTGCGATAGCGTCGTCTCGCCCGCTGCTATCAGAGTCGGCGCGTGGAGACCGCGCGCGATCTCTGCGGCCCGCGGTCGTTCTTCGGTGGAGCCGGTGAGGACGATCCCTGCGTTGTGGCGAGAAGCCAGCGCGTTGCCCACTGTGGCCCAGGCCGCCGCGCGCCATTGTTTCACTGCTGCCCCCGCGCCCGCGTGGATGGCGATCCACCTCTTGCCCCCTCGCGATGCCAGGTATTCCTGTGCCCACGCTTCGTCCGCTGCCGAGGGGGCAAATTCCAGCGGCTCTTCTCGCCAGGTGGTTTCCTCGCCTGCCCTTTTTGCCACCTCGTTCACCAGTGTCAGGTTTTGGATAACCTCGTGCCGCCCTGCCACGTAAGGAACGGCTTGCGTCAGGCAGGGTCTCACTTCCGCGATATCGTAGCCGACGCGCCGGGGGATGCCCGCTAACGCCGCCAACAGCGCGCCCCACCAGTGGTCAAAACGTAAGACGAAGGCGAGGTCAAAACGGCGCGCCCGCAAAACGCGGGCATCATACCACAGGATGCGGTAAGGCTCCAACCACGAGCCTTTCGCCGCGCGCCGAAAGCCGGGGAACCGGCAGACCATGACTTCGTCCACGTAGGGGCTGCACGCCACCACGGATTCACCCCACGGCCCTACCAGCGCGGTGATACGAGAAGCAGGGAAGTCGCTACGCAGACGGCGCAGCGCGGGCGTCACAAACAAGAGGTCGCCCAGGTGGTCGGGGCGGATGACCAGGATAGACGAAATACCGGGCTCCGCTTTCTCCTTCCCCATTCGTCTCACGATAGCCCCTGAGGCTTGCAGCAACG
>JADYZS010000074.1 GCA_020853075.1 Anaerolineae bacterium
AACCATCGGATGCCGACGAAACGGTCTTCATGTACTTTTACAGCACGCCCTTGGTGTAGCGCGGGGCAGGGGGTGAACAAGTGGCGCGGCGGCGTGCCAACTCCTCGTCCGAGACGTGCAGGTGCAGGAGGCGCGCCCCGGCGTCAATCGTGACCGTGTCGCCCTCGTGCACCAACGCGAGCGCGCCGCCCACCGCGGCCTCCGGCGAGACGTGACCGACGACCATGCCGTACGTCGCCCCGGAGAAGCGCCCATCGGTGATGAGCCCTACGGAATCGCCCAGCCCCGCGCCGATGAGGGCAGAGGTAGGCGCGAGCATCTCCCGCATCCCCGGCCCGCCCTTCGGCCCCTCGTAGCGAATGACGACGACGTCGCCCTTCTTGATCTTCCCTGCTTCAATCGCCTCGCGACACGCCTCTTCCCCGTCAAAAACGCGTGCCGGCCCCGTGATCTTCGGATTCTTGACGCCGGCGATCTTGGCAACCGCGCCCTCCGTCGCCAGGTTACCCTTGAGGATCACCAGATGCCCCTGGGGATAGAGCGGTTTGTGCCACGGGCGGATCACATCCTGGTCGCTGCGTGGCTCCTCCGGCACATCCTTCAGCACCTCGGCCACGGTTTGCCCGGTGATTGTCAAGGCGTCGCCGTGCAGCACGCCGTGCGTCAGGAGGATCTTCATCACCTGGGGGATGCCGCCCGCGCGGTGCAGGTCGGTTGCTACGTAGCGCCCCGAAGGTTTGAGGTCGCACAGTACCGGCACGCGGGCGCGGATCGTTTCAAAGTCATCAATGGAGAACGGCACCTGCGCGGCGCGGGCAATCGCCGGGAAGTGCAGCACTGCATTGGTAGAGCCGCCAACAGCCATGACGACGGCGATCCCGTTCTCAAAAGCCTTGCGCGTCAGGATTTGGCGGGGCAGGAGTCGGTTGCGGATCGCCTGCGCCAGCACCCCTGCCGCCCGCTCCGCGTTCCTGGCTGCGTTGGCGTCCTCCGCAGCGACGGTGGACGTATAGGGAAGGCTCATCCCCATCGCTTCAATGGCCGACGACATGGTGTTGGCGGTGAACATGCCACCGCAGGCACCGGCAGAGGGGCAGGCATGGCGCTCCACTTGCAGCAACTCCGTCTCGTCCATCTTACCCGCATTGTACGCGCCCAACGCCTCCCAAACGCTGCCGACTGTCAGGTCAACGCCTTTGTATCGCCCAGGCCGAATCGTGCCGCCATAGACGAAGATAGATGGGATGTTCAGTCGCCCGATGGCGATCATCGCGCCCGGCATGTTCTTGTCGCAGGCGCCGATAGCCAGGAGCCCATCCATGCTCTCGGCGTTGCACGCGGTCTCAATGGAGTCGGCGATCACCTCGCGAGAGACGAGGGAGTATTTCATCCCCTCGGTGCCCATAGAGATACCGTCGCTGACGGTGATGGTGCCGAATATCTGGGGCATCGTCCCCGCGGCTTTGAGCGCGGCTTCCGCCCGCTCCGCCAGCACGTTCAGGCTCATGTTGCAGGGCGTGATGGTGCTGTAGCCGTTGGCGAGTCCCACGATGGGTTTCTGGAAATCGCCGTCGGTGAAGCCTGTGGCACGGAGCATCGCGCGGTTGGGCGCCCGCTCTAGCCCCTGGGTCATATTTCTGCTACGCACGTTGTCTGCCATTCCTACTCCCTCCTCCATCAAGGACTTACTTTGCCAGCACTCCGGCGATGCGGTAGAACTCCAGGTCTATGCCTTTGGGCTTGGCGACGACCTCCTCCAGCGGCGTCTCGGTGAGTTTGTTACCCATTAAGCCGATCATCACGCCGCTCTTGCCTGCGTGGAGGGCCTGTACCGCGTCCACGCCCAGGCGCGTCGCCAGGAGGCGATCAAACGCGGTAGGCGAGCCACCCCGCTGCACGTGGCCCAACACCGTCACCCGCACGCTGAAGCCGAGTTCCTCTTGGTGCGCTTGCAGGTATTCGGTCACCGCCTGCGTCCCCGGCTTCGCGCCTTCGGCGACTATGATGATGCAGTGGGCCTTGCCGCGCATGTAAGCATCTTGCAGTTCGGCGGCCACCTTCTCCAGCGGCGTCTCTACCTCCGGGATGAGAACGAGTTCCGCGCCGCCGGCGATGCCGCTCATCAGGGCCAGATAGCCGGAAGCGCGGCCCATTACCTCAATGAGAAAGGCGCGCTGGTGCGAGGACGCAGTATCCTTGATCTTGTCCACAGCCTCAATGACGGTGTTCAGCGCGGTGTCCACGCCAATCGCCATGTCGGTGCCCACGATGTCGTTGTCTATGCTCCCCGGCAAACCGACTACGGGAAAGCCCAGCTTGTGGAGTTCTATGGCGCCGCGCATGGAGCCGTCGCCGCCGATGACGACCAGGCCCTCAATGCTCTGCTTATTCAAGTTGCGCAGCGCCTCGCGCCGGCCCAAGGGTGTGGCGAACTCCGGCGAGCGGGCCGTGCCGAGGATCGTCCCCCCACGACCGATGATGCCGCCCACGGAGCGCGCGGTCATCTCCTGCATCTCGCAGGCGATCAGCCCCGCGTAGCCCCGTTGGATGCCATAGATCCGCATCCCCAAACCGAGGCCGGTGCGCACGACGGCGCGGACGCAGGGGTTGAAGCCGGGACCGTCGCCCCCGCTGCAGAGGACGCCGATGCATCTCATCTTGATGTCACCTCCTCAATGCGGAGCGCGTCAGGCCCCAGCATCGCCGCGATCTTCCGTTCCAATTCGGCGGAGCAGCGCGTCAGGTTGTTGGGGAAATCCAGCAGGAACCGCTGCTCGTTGTGCGTCACGTAGAGGCTGAAGCGGTCTTGACCGGGGACACTGACGAGCAGATCATAGATGGTGCCCAAACGTCGCTGCACGTCCTCAAAAGAGTCCGCAGCGCGCACAGTGATGTGCAGGTGGCGCAGGGGGGCGGCGCGAGCCTCGCCGTTAGAGCCCCGGGGCGGGCCCAGCAGAACCCCTGCGACCTTTTCCGGCGCGGGCGGGGTCGTAGGAGCAGGCGTACGCGGCGCGACCTGGGAGATGGCCGGCGACAGCGGCGCGTCGGCCAGCCAACCGGGCTCCTCCGTCGCGCCGTTGTTGCCTGCCGGGTTCCCATCGTCGGTGCTGTCTTGCCACGCGGGAGGCATCTCTGCCAGGCCGCGCGCGGGCCGCGCATTGGGCGCGCGCTCGGCGGGGGGGCGCGCCGCGACTGTGTCGTAGTCGTTGCTCTTGGCCTGGCCGTTGCCGCCGTTCACAGGCCGCGCGGTCCGAAAATCGGTCTGGATCGTATCGGCCAATATCTTGGGCTCGCGGCCCTTGACGTCCACTTTGCCCTTGACGATGACCAGCCGCTCCGGCTGCAACATCTCCCTGGTCTCGGCAAAGGTACGCGGGAAGACTACGATCTCTATCGTCCCTTGCAGGTCTTCCAGCAGGACAAAGGCCATCGGCTCGTTCTTCTTGGTGAGGATCTGGCGGACGGAGATGACTATGCCGGCGATGGTGACCCGCTGTTCGGCCATCTCCTCGGTGATCTGGCCGGAATAAGCGGTGACTATCTGTTCCAGCTCGGCGAGGTGCTGCTGCAAGGGGTGCGCGGAGAGATAGACGCCGACCAGTTCCTTCTCCCAGGCCAGCATCTCCTTGTTCCTGGCCTCTGGCACGTCGGGCAAGGGATGGAGCGACGAATCGCCGCCCGCGTCCGCGGCGGCCAGATCAAAGATGAGGAGTTGGCCCACCTCCTTCGCCTGGTGCGATTGCGCGCTGAGAGCCATCATCCGGTCAATGATGCTCAACAGTTGGGCGCGGTGACCGAAGTCATCCAGCGCGCCAACTTTGATGAGACATTCCAGGGCGCGGCGGTTGACCTGGCGCAGGTCCACCCGGCGGCAGAAATCCTCCAGGCTCTGGAAGGGGCCGTCCGCGCGCGCCTGCAAGATGGTATTGACCGGCCCCTCGCCCACGTTCTTGATCGCGGCGAGGCCGAAGCGGATCGCGTTCACCGCGGATAGCCCGGCCCACAGCCCGGAGAGGGTGGGCACTTCGCCCTCTACGGTATCGCCGATGGCCTCTATGGTGAAGTCGTGCCCGCTCCGGTTCACGTCCGGCTTGAGCACCTGAATCCCCATCTTGCGGCACTCGGCGACGAGAAGCCCAACCTTTTCGGTGTTGTGCCGCTCAACGGTGAGGAGCGCGGTCATGAACTCTACGGGGTAATGAGCCTTCAGGTAGGCAGTTTGGCAGGTGAGGACGGCGTAATCGGCGGCGTGGGCCTTGTTGAAACCGTAGCGGGCGAAGTACTCAATGTCGTCAAAGATCGCCTCGGCGACCTCTTTCTCCAGCCCACCGTGCTCCACCGCGCCCGCGACGAAGGTCTCGCGGTGCTTCAGGAGTTTCTCTTTGTCCTTCTTGCCGACGGCGCGACGCATCAGGTCGGCATCGCCCGCGGTGTAGCCCGCCAGGTCGCGGGCCATCTGGATGATCTGCTCCTGATAGACGCAGATGCCGTAGGTCTCGCCCAGGATCGCCTCCAACTTCGGGTGGCGATACTGCACCGCCTCCAGCCCCTGCATCCGCTTGATGTAGGTGTCAATGTACTCCATCGGGCCGGGGCGGTAGAGGGCAACGGTGGCGACGATGTGCTCAAACTTGCTCGGCTTCATCGTCGTCAGCACGCGGCGCATCCCTGCCGACTCCACCTGGAAGACACCCGTCACCTCGCCGCTGGAGAGGAGCGCGAAGGCCGTGGGGTCATTGACCGGGATGTTGTCCAGGTCGTAGGTGGTCCCGTAGCGCTCCTGGATCAGTTCGCAGGCGCGGCGCATGATGGTGAGGGTGGCAAGCCCCAGGAAATCAATCTTCAGGAGGCCGAGGGATTCCAGGATCTCAAAGGGGAACTGGGTGACCGCGATGTTGGTGCTGTCGGATTCTCCCCCGCCCTTCGTGGCGCGGTGCAGCGGAACATACTCTATCAACGGTTTGTCGGAGACGACGACGCCGGCCGCGTGGGTGGAGGCGTGGCGCGCCACCCCTTCCAGGCCGCGGGCGATGTCTATCAACTTGCGCACGTAGTCGGTGCTCTCGTAGGCCTGCTTCAGTTCGGGGACCTTCTCCAACGAGTCATCCAACGTCACGCCGGGGCCGTAGGGGATCAGCCTCGCCAGTTTGTCCACATCCGTCAGCGGCATGTCCAGGGCCCGGCCCACGTCGCGGATGGCGGCCTTCGCCCCCAACGTCCCGAAGGTGATGATCTGCGCCACGTTCTCGCGGCCATACTTCTTGACGGTGTACTCCACCATCTCGTAGCGGCGGTCATCGGGGTAATCCAGGTCCATGTCGGGCATGGTGACGCGGCCCGGGTTCAGGAAGCGCTCAAAGATCAGGCCGTGGGGCAGCGGGTCCAGGTTCGTGATGCCCAGGGTGTAGGCGACGACGCTCCCGGCGGCGGAGCCGCGCACGTTCCACCAGATGTCGCGCTGTCGCGCTGCCTGGCTGAGATCCCACACGATCAGGAAATAGGTATCAAACCCCATCTGGTGGATGACCCGAAGTTCGTAATCCAGGCGGGCGCGCACCTCCGGCGTCACCGCCCGGTAGCGCTGCGCCACGCCTTGTTCGCACAGGTGGCGCAGGTAAGTTCCGGGCGTGAAGCCCTCCGGCACGGGGAATTGGGGAAGGCGATAACCCTTGAAGCCGAGATCCACGTTACACATCTCGGCGATGCGGCGCGTGTTGCACAACGAGTCGGGGTGTTCGGCGAAGAGGGACAGGTGCTCCATCTCCGCCGCGCTCTTGAGGTAGTAACTTGGCTCACCGCTCATACGCATCCGCCGCGGCTCGTTGACCACGGCGTTCGTGCCGATGCAGAGGAGGATATCCTGCACTGGCGCGTCCTCCACCCGGACGTAGTGGACGTCGTTGGTGGCGACGAGAGGAATATCCATCTCGCGCGCGAGGGAGAGGAGCTCGCGATTGACGGCATCCAGTTCCGCGATACCGTGCTCTTGCAACTCAATGAAGAAGCGTTCGCGCCCGAAGGCCTCGCGATACCAGGCGGCGGCGCGGCGCGCGGCCTCGCGCTGGCCGTCGCGCAGGAGGCGCGGGATTTCCGCCGAAGCGCAGCCGGTGGTGCAGATCAGCCCTGCGGCGTGCTGAGCCAGCACCTCTTTATCCAGGCGCGGGCTATAGTAGAAGCCCTCCAACTGCGCGGTAGTCGCCAGTTTCAAGAGGTTCTGGTAGCCGGTCTGGTTGTGGGCCAGGAGGAGGAGATGGTACGCGCTGCGATCCAGTTTCGCGTCCTGGTTGAAGCGCGAGCGGGGAGCCAGGTACGCCTCGCAGCCGATGATGGGCCTCAGCCCTGCGCCCTTTGCGGCATTGTAGAACTCCACGACGCCGAACATCGTGCCGTGGTCGGTGAGCGCGAGGGCAGGCTGCTCCAACTCCGTAGCCCGCCGCACCAGGTCTTTGATGCGGCTGAGGCCATCCAGGAGAGAGTATTCGCTGTGGACGTGCAAATGGACGAAATCGCTGGTCATGGGCAGATCGTGGCACAAACAGGTTATGAGGGCCAGCCAGCGGACAGGTAAGAACGGGCGTTCGCCCTCCGTCCCTTTGATTATACCACATCTTGGGGCGCGCAGGGCCGCGCGATACGACTCTTGGCCCTTTTTTTAAGGTTGTGTTACTTTCAGGGTGGTCCGTGGGTTTTATTATATAGGGGTTGCTCATGGAGAACGTCGGCTATGGAAGGCTCACCGAGATAATGCCCGACAGCGATTTCGTCGCCTGCCTCAAGGCCGGTGAGGACGCGGCCACCGGTGAATTGGTGGCGCGCTACTACCAGCCCATCAATCGCTATCTCTATGGGCTGGTGCACGATTCCCAGACCGCGCTGGAACTGGCCCAAGAAACTTTCCTGCAAGCCCACAGGGCGCTGCCCCGCCTGGCCGACGATTCCAACCTGTCAGCCTGGCTCTACCGCATCGCCACCAACCTGGCGCGCAAGCACTATCGCCGCCAGCAGTTGATCCACTGGTTCCCTCTTGATTACTTCGCCGTGCACCAGGACGGACCGGAAAAGCAGATCGTTGAGAAAGACCTGGTGGGCTACGCGCTCAAGCAATTGCCTATGGATCAGAAGGTTTGCCTTCTCCTGCAAGTGTGGGCAGGGCTGACCTGCGCTGAGATCGCGCAGGCGGTGGGCAAAAGCGAAGCCGCCGTCAAGATGTCATTGGTAAGAGCGAGGGTATGTTTTCGGGATGCGTACACGAAGGCCAGTGGAGAGGAGTAAGTAGTTCATGGAGTGCCAACGAGTTCAGGATTTATTGTCCTTATATCTGCGGGCCGACCTGCCAGCAGGCGAGCGCGAAGCCGTTGCCCGGCATGTGGCCGATTGCGCCATCTGCCAGCACGAGGTGACCCAGGTGCAGCGCATGGATCAGATTCTGCACGACTATCTGGCTTCGGTTCCGATCATTAACCGGCGGGAGGCGGTTGTCTCTCGTGTTATGCGGCCCCGCGTTCGGCTGGCTTTCTCTCGTCGTCTCGTGCCCGTCCTGATTGCCATCGGCCTGTTGATCGCCCTGACGGCGACGGCCCTGGCGATCCGCAACAAGATCATCGTCGTGGAGCCTTCGCGCGAGGTAAGCGGCCTGGAAGAGGTCGTCCAGCGGGCGCACTACCCGCTTTGGGTTCCTAGCGTGGGGAAATTAACGCGGGTGAGAGAGATTGAGGAGGGCCGCCACTACACGGTTTTCCTGGATTATACTCTGGACGATGGCCGGATATTTTACGTTAGGGAGTGGGATGGTTGGAATCTGGACGTGCGCCAGTGGGTAGCGTCAATACCGCCAGAAGACCGTGATATGATCTTGGGACAAGGCATAGATATTAACGGTTATGAGGCTGTGCTTTTCCTGACGACACGCATCCGCGCCAGTGAGAATCAGACACCAGAGCCAGGCCCGCCTGCCTTGCGCTGGAATGCGGGCGGCACTGGTCTAGAACTAACTTCATCATTGTTGACCGCGGAAATCACTGGAGATGAATTAATTAGAGTTGCTAAGACTATGCGGAAGATAGGGCGATAAGCAAAAAAAGGGGCCATATCTCTCATTGAGACTGGAGATATTTATGGAATCTAAGAGCCCGGTCAAGGATTTACAGATCCGAGGTCTTAAAGTAGATCCCGTTGCCTATCGCGTACATATCGATGACCGCGAACTGAATCTCACGCCGCGGGAATTTGATGTGTTACTCTACTTGTCCAGCCATGCTGGCAGCCTTGTCTCTAGAGATGAGCTTCTCAGTGCTGTATGGGGCACGGCAGACGTAGTAGGTGATGATGCACTCCGAACTGTGATTAAACGGTTGCGTTGTAAATTGGGAGACGATTCTAAATCGCCGTGCTATATCGTTAACATATGGAGCCGTGGCTACCGACTGGAACAACAATCTAGCCCTTAACAGTTCTGCCACAAAGTTGCCACACATCTGTCACAATTCTTTGGCTGATCTGTGTTAAAATTACCACAAGAGGTTGCAGAAGACCCAATCCGAACTGGGTAATCTTGGCGATGAAGGAGGTTCAAATGATTGCAGAGAATGCTGTCATTG
>JADYZS010000075.1 GCA_020853075.1 Anaerolineae bacterium
CCGTGCAAATGGGAGGAACAACCGTGCCTGAAACCATTGACCCCGGCGAAGTTCGTTTCTTTTGTGGCAGTTCCCATCCGCAGTTAGCCGCCGACATCACCCGCTATCTCGGTATTCCTCTTGACCAGACCAAAATCACCCGCTTCAGCAATGACAACCTCTACATCCAGTTGGGCGCGAGCGTGCGCTCACGCAAGGTGTACATCCTCCAATCGCTTTCGCCCCCGGTGAACGATCATCTGATGGAACTCTTCATGATGTTGGATATCGCGCGGGGGGCATCCGCCGCAGAGGTTCACGCCATCATCCCCTATTTCTCCTTCGCCCGCTCCGACAAGAAAGACGCGCCCCGCGTCTCCATCACCGCCCGCCTGGTCGCCGATCTGTTGCGTACGGCCGGGGCGACGCACGCAATGACGATGGTGCTTCATTCGCCGCAGGTACACGGCTTCTTCAGCATACCCATTGACCCGCTCACCAGCCGGCTGGTTTTCAAGAACTACTTCCAGCAGTTTGACCTCTCGGGCACGATAGTGGTGGCGCCCGACGTGGGGCATGCCAAGTCGGCGGCTCGTTTTGCCACGAATCTGGGTCTGCCGATTACGGCGGGAGACAAGGAGCGAATCTCTGATACGGAGGTGCGGATAAACATAGTCGGCCAGCAGGTGCGCGGCTACGAGCGTGCTCTGATCCACGACGATGAGATCGCCACGGGACATTCTATCTTGAAACTCAGCGAGATTCTGCTGGCGCAGGGGGTGCGGGAGATATGGGTCGCCTGCACCCACGGGGTTTTTGTCGGCGGCGGGCTTGAGAGGCTCGCTGCTGTTCCCGAAATCACACAAATCGTGACGACGGATACGGTCTATACCCCACCGGAGAAACGACACCCCAAACTCCACACTCTCTCGGTGGCTCCGGTCTTCGGTGAGGCGATCCGCAGCAACTACCTGCGGCGGTCTATCGGCGATCTCTTCGTCTTCGGAGAAGACGGCTCCTGAATACAAGTCGCTGACTCTGGGATGGTGAACAGTGCTAGAGAAAATCGTTCGCGAATGGCGTGGGCCGGATGCCTTTGCTGCGGCGACGCGCGAGGCCGGCGTTGAGGTGGGAGACGATGGCGTTGTCCGGTTGGTGCGCCGCGTTGTCCTGGCCGACGAGATCGGGGATTGCAACGGGCGCGACGTGCAGCCGATAGATGGCCGCACCTGGGCGCGCAAGGATTTCTGGCTGGAGAGCACCGAGACTGCCGGGGCCAGGGTCAGCCCATGGGTGCAATGCCAGGACGAGACGGCGCGGCTGGTCGTTGAAGTCAACGGCCACCCGCAAGCGGTGCAGCCTGTGCCGAAGTCGCTCCTCGTCTCGCCAGACCACTGGATCGGAGAAGGGTATTGGCAGGCAAACTGGCGCACGGTGGAAGTGCCGCCTGCGTGGCTGCGGCCAGGGCTGAACCCGGTGATTTTGCGCACGGAAGATGGTAGCCGCTGGGAGGTGTTGATTGAGACGAGCCGCTTCCCCAACCGGAGCGCGAAGAGCGCCGACGGCGGCCAGACCTGGGATTACGACCACCTGGGCTACAACGAATGCTACGATGGCGAATACCTGGTCCGCATGGAGTTGGATCGCTACCCTGACCAGGGTCAACTGACCTCGCCACCCTTTGACCTGGCCGCGTCCGACGATGGGCTGGGCCAGCCGCTCACGCTGCGCCGTCTGACCGTAGAGGCAGAGACTGACACGCCCGCGGGCACTGCGATCCGGTTTGCGTTGCGGGCCGGCCCCACATCCACCTACGACCCGGCGCGCTGGTCGCCCTGGCGCTCGCCTGCCGAGTTCAGCCCCCGCCCCGGCGACCGCTTTGCCCAGTGGCAGGCCACCCTGAGAACGGTGCAGCCCCTCGCCACGCCATGGCTGCGCGCGGTGCGCGTGGCGGCGGAAGCGGAGGTAGAGGGAGCGACATGGGCGCGCCTTCTGGCCGCCGACAACAAGCCGATCCTCTATCCGTCCCATCCCTTCGGCTACCAGGCTCCCTCGCCCCGCACCGCCATGCTGCGGGAGCGTTGGCACCTGGATGACGTGGTGGCCGACGTCACCGATGACTTTGAGGGGATCGTCCGCCTGGCCCATTGGACGCGTGAGCAGTGGACGGACGGCTGGAACAAAGATTGGAAGGCGCTGCACTTCTGCCCGCCCTGGGATACGCCCTTGATCTTGGAATTGGGCCGTCATGACCTGGCGCGGGGGATGTGCACCCACTACGCCACCGTCTTTGTCCATGCCTGCGCCGCGTTGGGCATCCCCGCGCGCCACCTGATCCACAAATGCCACTGCACTGCGGAAGCCTGGTCTGACCGCTGGGGCAAGTGGGTGTGGATGGACGTGGGCGGCGACCTGAGCGACGAGACGATGGCCGTCTATCACGTGGAGCGGCAAGGTGTGCCCCTCTCGCCGCTGGAAGCGCGCGCGGCCTGGCTGGCGGGCGACCTGTCCGATCTGCGCCTGGTGGGGCGCAACGCCGAACAGGTCTTTCCTATTGCGCGCCGCCTGGAACTTCTGGATCGCTTCTGCATCGTGTTGCGCAACGACCAGATGACCTCGCTCAACCCCGGCGAGCCGGAGCACGGCGCGGTCACCTACCAGTACGACGGCTACCTCTGGTGGCGGGATGAAGGGATGGCTCCGCTCCCCTGGTTCTCCCTTTCCAGTAGCCGCGCCGCCGATTTCTACTGGACGCCTAACCGCACCCACATTCATTTGCAACGGACAGCGGCGGAAGGCATCGTGAAGGTGCAGTTGGAGTCATCTATGCCCAACCTGGCGGCCTTGCAGGTGCGCCAGAACGAGGGAAATTGGGAGGAGCGGCCTGCGGAGTTCACCTGGACGTTGCGCCGCGGCGAGAATCGCCTGGCCGCGCGCTCGCACAATGCCTTCGGCGTGCAGGGGCCGGAGAGCCGGGTGGTGGTGGGATTCTAAGCCCCCACTCCTTTCGCTCATTTTGTCACAAACCGCCTGTTGCGCTATACTTTTCCTCACCAACATCAACGCCGCAGAATCGTGCCCGGGTTCTTGCGCAGGAAAGAGAACAACGATGCAGAAAATTGATTTTGCCCTCATCGGGGCGGGGAACATCGGCAAGGTGCACGCACGGGCTATCGCCGACATCCCGGACACCCGCGTCGCCGTGGTTTGCGACGTCGTTGAGCAGAGCGCCCGCAATCTGGCTGAGGCCAACGGCGCGGCCTGGACGACGGACTATCGCCAGGCCGTGGCGCGCGCCGACGTGGACGTGGTGTGCATCGGCACGCCGAACGGTCTCCACGCTGAGCCTGCCATCGCGGCAGCCGAAGCAGGCAAGCATCTGATCGTAGAGAAGCCGCTGGACGTGACGCTGGAACGCGCCGACCGTATCATTGCGGCTGCGGAGAAGGCCGGCGTCAAACTGACCTGCGTCTTCCCTCTGCGCTTCATGGCGGGTGCCCCCAAGGCTAGAGAGGCGATCTGCCAGGGCCGGTTGGGGAGGCTCGCCCTGGCCGATGCCTACGTGAAGTGGTATCGTACCCAGGAGTATTACGGCTCGTGGCACGGAACCTGGAAGTTGGAGGGCGGCGGCGCGCTCATCAACCCGGCGATCCACAGCATTGACCTCTTGCAGTGGCTGGCCGGGCCGGTGGAGACGGTCTTTGGGCGCACGGCGACGCTGGCCCACCGCATGGAGGCCGAGGATACCGGCTCTGCTGTCCTCACCTTCCGCAGCGGCGCGCTGGGTGTGATCCAGGGTGCGACCAGTTGCTGGCCGGGCGATCCCTCGCGCGTGGAACTGCACGGCGACAAGGGCACGATTGCCCTGGATGAAGGGCGCATCGTGAAGTGGAAACTGGCCGACGCCGCGCCCGGCGAAGAAGAGGCGATGCTGAACCTGGAGCCGAACCTCGGCAGCGCGTCGGGGAGCCCCGTGGGGTTCAGTTACGAGAATCACCGGCGGCAGTTCGCGGCGATGGTCCAGGCGATCCGGGAGGATGGGGAGCCGCCGATCCTCGGTGCGGAAGCGCGCAAAGCGTTGGAGATCATCCTGGCGATCTACCGCTCGGCCCAGACGGGGGCCGTGGTGAGATTGCCACTGGCGTAAGGCGGTCATGGATGAATGTGACGATGACTAAAGCCACCAGGATTCTCGGCTACCGTACACGGCTTTGACCAGTACTTCGGCGTATCACGGCGCGTGGCCCCGGCCGCCCAGGCCGCCACCTACGATATTGAGCGGTTTCTGGCTTTGATGGTCTGATGATGGAGCATCTGGGCGGAAAGGTTGGCTGAAATGGCTAGCGTGGTAACAGGGGCTTTCGGCTACATCGGTAAGTATATAGCGCGTCATCTGCTCCAACTAGGAGAGCAGGTGCAGACTATCACCACGCATCCCGACAAGCCCAACCCATTTGGGGATGCTGTAAAGGCATTCCCCTACAACTTCGCCAGACCCCATGAACTGACCGCCAGCCTGCGCGGCGCGTCCACCCTCTATAACACCTATTGGATCCGCTTTGAATACGGTGGGGCAACGTTTCGCCAGGCCGTCCAAAATACCAGCACGCTTTTTGACTGTGCGAAGAAAGCAGGCATCCAGAAGATCGTCCACATCAGCGTGACACATGCTTCCCCAGAGTCTTACCTACCCTACTACAAGGGAAAAGGCCTTCAGGAAATCGCACTGGTTAACTCTGGCGTGCCGTACAGCATCGTTAGCCCAACCCTTGTCTTCGGTAAGGAAGATATCTTGGTCAACAACATCGCATGGCTGATTCGCAGATTCCCGGTATTCCCCATATTTGGCTCTGGCTCTTACATGGTGCAGCCCCTGTACGTGGAGGATCTTGCAGCCATTGCGGTAGCGAGCGCAAAAGAACAGAGGTCAACCACGCTTGATGCTATTGGCCCTGAAGTCTATACCTTCCGGGATTTCGTCCGGCTCATCGCGTGGAAGATCAAGCCGAAGGTGAGACTTATACATGTGCCGCCGACGATAGGATTAGCGCTGGGCCGACTCATCGGGCTCGCGGTACGCGACATCATTCTGACAAGAGGCGAACTGCGAGGGCTCATGGATAACCTGCTAACATCCGATCAATCGCCTAACGGCACAACGCGCTTTTCTGAGTGGCTTGAGTCAAGCAAAAACGGATTGGGTAGAGCCTATTCGTCCGAACTGGGAAGGCACTTCAGAGGTAGCCTTCATTAAGACTGAGGTAAGAAATGCAGTCACTCAGTTTCGCCATCATCGGCGCGGGGAACATCGCCAAAGTCCACGCGCAGGCCATCCGGGCGATCCCTGGTGCGCAGGTGCGCGTCGTTTGCAGCAGGCGAGAGGAGATGGGCCGCGCCCTGTCCGACCTCTACGGCGCGGCCTGGCTGCCGGACTACCGCGAGGCCGTCGCCCGCGACGATGTGGATGTCGTCTGCATCTGCACGCCCAGCGCCACCCATGCCGACATCGCGGAGGCCGCGGCGCAGGCGGGTAAACATTTGGTCATTGAGAAGCCGATTGACGTGACCCTGGAACGGGCCGACCGCATCATCCGCGCCGTGCAACGCCCCGGCCTGAAGATGACCTGCGTCTTTCCATCGCGCTTCACCGCGGGCGTCCGCAAGGCGAAAGAGGCGGTGGAGCAAGGGCGGTTGGGGCGGCTGGCCCTGGCCGACGCCTACGTTAAATGGTATCGCCCGCAATCGTATTACGATGGCAGTTGGCGAGGAACCTGGGCCGGGGACGGCGGCGGCGCGCTCATCAACCAGTCCATCCACAGCATTGACCTCCTGCAATGGCTGGCCGGGCCGGTGGAGTCGGTCTTTGGGCATACCGCGACCCTGGCCCACCGCATGGAGACGGAGGATACCGCCTCTGTCGTGCTGGTTTTTCGCAATGGCGCGCTGGGCGTGATCCAGGGCGCGACCAGTTGCTGGCCGGGCGACCGTGCCCGCATAGAACTGCACGGGGAAAAAGGGACGATCTTCCTGGAGGAAGGCCGTGTCGCTAAGTGGAAACTGGCCGGTGCTGCGCCCGACGAAGAGGCGCGGATGCTGGCCCTGGAAGAAACGGGCGGCAGCGGTTCTGCGGACCCCATGGGCATCGGCTACGAGTTGCACAGGCGGCAGATCGCCGACCTGGTGGACGCGATCCGGGAAGACCGGCCACCGGCCATCGGCGGCGCGGAGGCGCGCAAGGCGTTGGAGATCATCCTGGCGATTTACCGCTCCGCCCAGACCGGGGCTGTTGTCAAGTTGCCGTTAACGCAGGTGTTGTAGCGTAATCACAAGGACATAAAGATTACGCTTTACGTTTTACTTTAATCTTTTCGTGTCTTTGTGGTTAGACCTAAGATTATGAGGATGAGCATGATCGGGAAAGAAATCAAGCAGCCGCGAGGACGTTTCGCCCTGGTCAATGGCCGGGTGATCCTGCCGCAAGAGGTTGTGACAGACCAGGCGGTCATCATAGAGGGCGAGAAGATCGCGGGCGTCGTCCGCGCCGGGGCTGTGAGCGACGACTTAGAGAAGATTGACGTGGGCGGACGATACATTACGCCCGGTCTGATAGACATCCACCAGCACGGCGCGGTAGGGCATACCTTCAACGAGCCGACGGCGGAGGCTTTCGCCGCCATCACCGCGGAGAACGCCAGGCGCGGGGTCACGTCCGTGGTGGCGACCATCGCCACCGCGCCGATCCCCGATCTGGTGCAGTCGTTAGAGTTCTGCCGTCAGTGGGTACAGGAGCCGCGCGCGGGCGCGCAGATATTGGGCGCGCACCAGGAAGGCCCCTATTTCAACCTGGCGCAGAAGGGCGCGCAAGACCCCAAGAATATCCGCACGCCGGACGACGGCACACCCGACATCCTCCTGGAACATCACGGCGTCATGCGGATCATGAGCTACGCTCCCGAACTCCCCGGCGCGCTGGAATTGACCGCCCGGCTTACCAAACTGGGCATCGTGCCTGCGGCGGGGCACAGTTCCGCCAAAGACGAACAGGTGCTCGCGGCGATGAAGGCGGGACTCCGCCACGTCATCCACCTGTGGAGTTCGCAGTCCACCACCATCCGCGAGGGGCCCTGGCGCAAGCCGGGGCTGCTGGAGGCCGCGCTGACCTTTGAGGGCCTGACCGGGGAGATCATCTCCGATAACAAGCACCTGCCGCCCACGCTGATGAAGTTGGCGTACAAGTGCCTGGGGCCGGATCGCCTGTGCGTCGTTTCCGATGCCATCAGCGGCGCGGGGCTGCCGGACGGCGCGCACTTCTACATGGGCAACATGGAGTACGAGGTGCGGGAAGGGGTCGGGATGCTGTTGGATTACACCGCCTTCGCCGGTAGCACCACCCTTCTCAACCAGATGGTTTCCATCTTGACGGAGAAGGTCGGTATCCCGCTGGTAGAGGTCATCCGCATGGCATCCCTTACGCCCGCGCGCGTCATCAGCCTGGATCGGCGCAAAGGGAGCATCGCCGCAGGCAAGGATGCGGACCTGGCGATCTTTAACGACGACTTCACCGCCTGGCGGACGATGATCGGTGGGTGGTGGGTGTATGCTGTCTGACTTGCCAAAGCACCGCTCTTATGGTAGGATTTTCGCACCGTCTGTCCCGTCCCTCTCCTGGGGCCTCCACATTATTACAAAACTTACATCTTCGGGGCGTTCCCCTTTCATGCCATTTTCATCTTGGTCTGGTATCATACTGTACGGGGCCATAACTGTACCTTTGAAAAGGAGTTACCTAGCGACATGAGGCATAGGCACATTCCCCTTCTTGTGGCCGTGGCGCTACTGGCCTTGCTCACCGGCTCCGCGGTCACTCTGGCGAGAACGTCCTCTTCTTCTACCTCAGCCCCTAACGCTCCGCAGGGGCCCTCCTCGCCCGACTACGTCGGCTCAAACCGCAGGCCGGGCTTCTACACCATCAACACTCGCGCCGACGTTGACCTGAGTGACCCCAAGTATGGTGTAGTCGGTGACATCGGTTATTTCAAGTGGATACAATCTAACCCGGCAGAGAACGTCTATAACTTCGGCGACGTTGACTACTTCATCTCCACAAAGGCAGTGGGGAGCCGCAAGGTGGGGCTCTCCTTCCTTACCACCGCGACCCGTTGGGAGACCACGCCAGGCGTCATCTGTGCTGCCGATGCCATGCCTGCCTGGGCGCGCAAACCCCATCCGGGCGGCAGCCAGAACGTCAACAACTACACCATCAAGATTGCCAGCGCGAAACCGCCAGACCCCAACCGGCCCGGATTTCGCCTGGACCTCCCCTGTGAGGCCCCCATCTACTGGAGCACCCTGTACCAGACCTACGTGCGCAAATGGGTACACGCCCTGGCCCAACACCTCTTCGTAGAACGCCCGGAGCTGGGCGCTAAGGTTGAATTCATCGGCATCGCCCACGGCGTGGACGGGGAAACCCGGCCCGTGGATAACGAAGATGAACCCGACCTGGAATCGCTCCCTGGAGGGTTCAGCAGCGGCATGTGGGTCTCGGCGGTGAACACCATCACCGACATTTGGTGGGACGAGTTCCGCAACCAGGCCGGCTTCACCGGCCCTCTCTTCATCCTGGGCTCACCCTTCTACAAATCGTGTACCGAGCGTCCCCAGTTCATCGGCTGGGCCGCCAACAGGGGAGTGGGCATCGCCATCCTGGGCCTCTACCCCGACTCCAACGGCGCAGTGTTCGGCACAATTGGGAGCCCTTCCAACTGCGGCGCGCACGATGGCATTGTGAACTACGGTCACCGGGTGCCGGTCGCCTGGGAGACTTACCAGCACATGCTTCGCTATAACCGCGATTTCTACTGGGCCACCCTCCACGCGCTGGGCCGCCATTCCGACTACATCCGCATCCGGCGACAGTTCGTTTATCAGGATGCCAACGGCCAATCGGTGCCGGAGGTCGTCGGCCTCATCCAGCAGTGGCAGCCCTATTTCGGGGTCACGGTGGATAACACGCCTTCCATCTGGGTCGCGATGCGCGAGCACCGCAACCCCATGGAGTATGGTAGCCAGGGCTTTGAGGCCAACAGCAACTGGCCCGTGCTGGGCAACTTTGAGTTCTACCTGAAGCAAGTGGATAGCGTGCCGAATGGGCGGACGGTGATTGAGACCAACACCAGCACCGTGCGCGGCCAGCCGGTGTCATTAGGCCTCTGCGGCCCGGCTCCCATCGGGCCGCCGGGGTACGGGTGCAACAACAGCCCTTACAACAGCCAACTGCCGGCCTCCACCGAACTCAAGTCCGTCGGTGGCAACGTCATTCTCTCCAACTATGAGGCCTTCTACGCTCGCCGCACCGACCAGGCTACCAACAATTACATGATGTGGTTTGATGCCGATAACGCCTACATCAATCCGGGAGGCATCCCCGAAGGGCCGCGAGAGGTACGCATCACCGTCAAGTATTTTGACGTCAGCAACGATAAGTGGCGGCTCCTGTACGATTCCATGAGCGGGCCGAAATACGCTACCCTGGACGGCACCGGCCAGACCTGGGTGCAGAAGCAGGGGAATAAGGTGTTGAGAACCGCGGTCTTCACCATCACCGATGCGCGGCTCAACGGCCACCTGACCGGGGGCATGGACTTCGCCATTGACGCGCGCAACGAGAACGGCGTGAACGACGGCAACGAATGGATCCACATGGTGGACCTGGTGCGCGTCTCCTTCAGCACGCCGACCCCGACCCCGACCTACACGCCCACCGAGACGCCGACGGAAACGCCGACACCGACCGAAACACCCACCGCGACGCCCACTCCCACGGCGACTTCAGGGTTGGGCCGCGTGCGCGGCATGGTCTTCCACGACGTCAGCGGCGATGGGCTGCGGCAAGAGGGCGAGCCGGGCGTGGCCGATGCGATCGTCTCGGCCTTCACCTTCCCGGCCAACACCGAGGTCATGAGCCAGACGACGACGAGCGACGGCCAGTACCTGTTCAGTCTCTCCCCCGGCACCTATCGCATCACCAAGTCCAACCCGCCGGGCTACACCACCAAACCTGAGCACGACGTGCCCTTTGTGGCACCTTTGAGTGGCGGTTCCGACTGGGAATGGAACTTCCCGGTCATCGCCCTTACGCCGACACCGACACCGACGGCCACCGCGACACCGACAGAAACGCCCAGCCCTACGCCCACCAGGACCGTGAACTATCTGCCTATGGTGCTGCGGGACGCGTCGTAAGCGGATAGCCGCTCAAGCGTCTGACTTCTAGCAATGTTTCCCCCTCACCCCAACCCTCTCCCCGCCGGGGAGAAGGAGATTACTCCCCTCTCCCTATGAGGGAGAGGGGACGGGGGTGGGGGTGGGTGTGACTGCCGCAAACAAAACCGCAGAGGCGCTGCCTGGAGGTGAACAAAACGCACCGTTGGCTCTTGCGGGCGGGGGGGTTGCTCTGCGCCGTTTTCTTTTCTATGCTTGCCGCGCGCGCCGAATCGGACACAAACCGTGCCCTTCGGCGCGACTTTAGGCCTTTTTTTGCGTCACTCCTTATGGCCGGGGAGAACGTGCCTCGTGCCGAGGGCGGCACGTTAAGCGGCCTGGTTTGGAATGACCTGAACGAGAACCAGATACCGGAAGCGGGCGAGCCGCCCCTGGCAGGGGCCACGGTGACTTTGCGTACCTCCGGCGGCCAATTAGTCGGTTCCCAGACGACGGCGGCAGATGGGCTATATAGCATGGAGAACTTGCCTGCCGGCACCTACCGTTTGCAAGGCACACCGTCGTCTGGTTACATTTTCATATCGTTGAGCGACCTGTTCATCCCTATCAGCGGGCAGGGGACTGTGACGGTCAATTTCGCGGCCCGGCTTATCGCCACCATGACACCGACACCCACGCGGGGCACACCGTCGCCCACGCCAACCATCACCCCAACACCCAGCGCCACACCGTTGCTAGAGCCGGCGCGGGCGCGCCCGGCCAGTTGTGGTGGGAGTTATCGGGGCGACACCCGCACCGCGCGCTCCCTCGTCTCCCGTTATTCTTGCAAGCCCTCGTGGAACGAATCGGGGCCGGAAGACCTGTATGTTATCCCCTCTGCTGCCACCCAGCCCATCACCCTCAATCTGGCCTATAATGCCCAGCAGGGCGATTTGGACGTCTTTATTCTGAACGGCCCCTACGCGGACAGGTGTCTGGCCGGGGGCGATACCTTTACCGTGGCGCAGGCCGCGCCAGCGGGAGACCTCTACGTCGTCGTAGATGGCTACGAAGGCGCGGCGGGGGCGTACAACTTGGATATCACCTGCCCGTTAGGGCCGCAGGCGACCGTGACGCCGACGAGCACCCCCTCGGCCACGCCTTCGCCGTTCCCGACGTCCACGCAGACGCCTACACGCACCCGCACGCCCACCATCACGCTAACCCCAACGCCGCGCTCCTATTACCTGCCGAGCCTCTTGCGCGTCTTCCCTATGCCGACGCTGACTCCCACGCGCACGCCGACCCGCACTCCCACCGCGACCCGCACGCCGACGGTGACGTCAACGCCTACCATCACGGTAAGTCCGACGCGCACACCGACGCCGACACCCGGCGTCGGCCTGGCCCGCATAGAGGGGTTCGTCTTTGAGGATTTGAATGAGAATGGTCGGTACGAACCCTGGCTCAACGAGCCGTACATCAGCGGCGTTACCATTACCTTGAGCGCGGAGGCCGGCCCTATCGGGAGTACAGTCACGTCAGGCGGGTGGTATGGGTTTAGGAATCTGCAAGAGGGGACTTACACCGTCACGGAAACGCAACCAGAGGGTTATATCAGTACGACGCCCGATCAAATCACACTTTACGTCTGGCCGGGGCAGCGGAGCATTGATAACAGTTTCGGCGAACGCCGCATCGCGCCGCCGTGATGGGGGAACGAAGAGCAGGCGCGCCCCTCACCCCAGCGGGGAGAGGGCTGGGGTGAGGGGAGATGCGGCTCATAGTACCAACCTCCTACCTGAAAAGCCCGATTATTAAAAAACTGTAATCTTCAAATGGCCCGATTTTCATACTATTTTCATGCACGTCTGCTATCATAACTAGCGCGAGGGGCAAGGTTCAATGGGAGGCACCGACATGTTGGAAACGCAGACACAAGTAAGCCCGTGGCGGCGTGCATTCGGCCTGGGTGAATCTATGCCGCGCTGGATCGTGACGACATCGCGCCGCGACGTGCAACTCTATCAGTGGACCAAGCGGGCTTTTGACGTTATTCTTTCCTCTTTGCTCTTGGTGCTTTCTTCGCCCCTCATGCTTCTGATTGCCGTGGCGATCAAGCTAGACTCCCCCGGCCCCGTTATCTACGTACAGAAGCGAGTCGGCAAGGGTGGTTTGGTCTTCCCGTTCTACAAGTTCCGCTCTATGACCAACGGCGATCATAGCCAGGTGGACAAGGAATATGCCAAGCAGTACATCAACGGCCATGCTGCCTCTACTCACGGCATTCTGAAGCCTGTGCACAGGCTGCGAACGGTGACGCGGGTGGGGCACATCTTGCGGAAAACGAGCCTGGATGAACTACCGCAACTCCTCTGCATCTTGAAAGGCGACATGAGTTTCGTTGGGCCTCGCCCGCTGATGGCTTATGAGGCAGAGGAGTTCAAAGATTGGCACTGGCGGCGGGCGGAAGTGACGCCAGGGCTCACAGGGTTGGCCCAAATCAACGGACGCAGCCGTCTTTCCTTTGACGAGATCGTGCGCCTTGACCTGCAATATATTGAAGCGCGCTCGCTCCTTCTTGACCTGTCTATCTTGCTTCGCACCGTTCCGCAAGTCCTTGCTGGCAAGGACGCGGGCTGACGGCGCCTGGTTCCTGCTACCCCCACAAGTCCTACTACCCGGGCAGGCCAGTAGGGGCCAGCATGTTGTGGCCCCTACTCCTTTCCCAAAGGAGCCGGGCCTGCCGTCGCGTGCTGCGACCTTCATCCTTCGTGACTTTTGGCCCTGCCTTGCGTCTGAGAAAATAGGGGGCATCTCGCGCGGTAGGGCCGGCACCTATCTTCTCAAGGCGGCCTTTCATGTGATTTTTATCTTCTCCTGCTATAATATCAGTGCGTCCTTCCGCCGAGGCTGCCATCTATCTCCCAGGTTTGGGGCCCATTTCCTGGCTGCATTTAGGATAACCCGCTTATGAAACCGAAATACTTTGTCGCTTTGCTCCTCCTCTGCGTCGCCACTCTTGGGCTGATCGCCCACGTATCGGCAGAAACGTCGCCCGCGCCGGTCTCTCTGTCGGCTGAAACGGCTCCCGATAACCCTCAATCGCCCGCGGTGAATCCCACTCAACCGGGTATCTACATCATCGGCAGCACCTTTATGGATCGCAACACTTTCAAAATCGCGGGCGCGGTCAACTATTTCTCGTGGGCCAGCATGAGTTCGGCGGACGGCGTCTATAATTTCAACGGCCTGGATACTTATATCAACACCCACGCCAGCGATGGCAAAAAAGTGGGGCTCTCCTTTACCTCCACAACGACGCGCTGGGCCTCATCATTTACGCCGAACATTATCTGCGCCGCGGCGGCGATGCCCGCTTGGGCCCGCATCCCTTACACGAGCGGTAGCATCCATAATGCGACCATCAAAGTTGCCAGCGCCAAGTATGATCCCAACCCGGGCGATTTATTCCGTCTGGA
>JADYZS010000076.1 GCA_020853075.1 Anaerolineae bacterium
CCCCGGTCGACGCTTATTTCGACTGGTTCCGAGTCTCCCCTGACGTCTCACCGACCTTCACTCCGACTGCCAGCCTCGAGCCTGTAACGACAACGGTGTCAGCGGGAGAGGTCTTCACCCTGGAATTGCGAATCTCTGTTGGCAACCAGCCGATAGATAACGTAGACGCTTCTGTGCAGTTCTCCTCCACCCATCTAGCTGTTGTGGACGCATCAGGGACAGAAACAACCACGGTCGTTCCTGGCTCGACTCTGCCCGATATTCTGCTCAACGAAGTCAACAATGCAACGGGTCGCATTAGATATAGCGCTGGCAAGCTCACCGGTTCGCCTCCTACCGGCGAATTCCTCCTGGCTCACATTCCTTTTAGAGCGAAAGCGCAGACTTCGCCTCAAGGTGTGCGTGTTACGTGCGACGGGACAGACGCCTTCTTTCAGGGCAACTCGGTTCTGCAGCAGTGTGAAGGCGCTATCGTTATCGTTACCCAACAATGCATTACACCTGGTTCCCCAGCACTAATATCACCATCAGACAACATCACAACGACCAACAATACGCCAACCCTCGACTGGACGGACACGAGCAACGCAAACGAGTATCAACTCCAGGTGGACAATATCGGCGACTTCTCCAGCCCAGAGATCGACATCCGTACCGCGGCCTCCAACTACACTCCGCCTTCGGCATTGAGTGATGGCAAATACTACTGGCGAGTGCGGGGTCATAATACCGGTGGCGGATGCGACATCTACGGCTCCTGGAGCGGGATTTGGAGCGTCAGGATAGGCACCGTTTGGAACACCTATGACGATTATGGCTCCACTCAGGGGACAAGGAACTGGTACTATCAGTACTGGGATGGCACAACGCACCGGGACATGGTCTGGGGCACCAATGCGTACAACCTCACATCGTGGTATGCGCCTGATGATCGGTGGACATTACAGAACCAAGCCGCGCTCCGCCCGTCCCGATATGACGCCGAGCGAGTTTGGATGAGCCCGGTCACAGGGCAGATACGTATAGTAGGACGGTTCGGGCGTTACACCACAAGGGGCGATGGTCAGCAGGTAAGCATCTGGAAGGGCGCCACCCAGTTGTGGACGCGTACCTTGCCGGACCTGTCATCAGCGGTCTTCGACCTGACTACGGGCATTGCTGTCGGAGATCGCATCTATTTCCGGGCAAACAAACGGGGCGACGATCTCTACGACGACGTAGACATCCGGGCTACCATCACGATCGTGCCACCTCAGGCCAATGTGCCCTCCATTGCGCTCGCTCCATCCACGACTGCGGTAGGAGTAGGGCAGGTCTTCACACTGGCTATCACCATCGACTGTGGAACAACTTCTATTGATGGTGCACAGGCCTTCTTGAATTTCGACCCTAACTACCTCGTTGTCGTAGATTCGTCTGGCATCACCGCGACGACCATAATTACTGGCAGCGCTTTCAATACCCACCTCATCAATACCGCGGATAACGCATTAGGCCGTATTGATTACGTAGACGGTCAGTTGACAGGTGCTCCCCTTACAGGGACCTTCACCCTAGCCACCGTCCGTTTCAAGGCGAAGCAGGCCACAGCCTCCACTGCAACCACTTTTAGTTTTGCATTGCCTCGACAAACCCGCTTGACTCTCGGTGGGAACAATGTCCTAAACAGTCACACAAACGCAACAGTGACTATTAATGCCGGAGTCCTGCTGCCAGGGCGGGTTAACCTTCAAGGACGGGCCACTCCTCCTGCGCCTGCGTGGAGCATTCCCATCACAGTACAGCTCTTTGCACCAGCGAGCCCTGTGGCACGTTATGTGTTCCCCACAACCACCAGCCAGTCAGGCTATTTCGACATAGGCCCGGTGGTTGGGGGGACCTATAGCGTGACGGTGAAGAATCGGCATACCCTCAGTGTCATCCGGCGCAACGTTTCATTGGTGGCAGATATGCCTAGAGTGGACTTTTGTACGCTAACGGAGGGCGATGCCAACAACGATGATGCAGTGGACATCACGGACTTCTCAGTTCTGCGAACCTGCTTCTTCAAGCCAGGGTCACAGCTGAGTGCCTTTCAGTTTACAGAATTGGTACGAGTGAGACATCTGGCAGCTCATCTAATGTGAGAAGACGATGGATCCAGCGCAAGCCAAGGGTGAACAGGCTGCACTTGGGATGCCGGCAGCGATCGACAGGACGACGCAGTTGCAGGCGGTCAACCCAGATGCCGCGGCCCAGAACCCACCAATAGGCCAGAGCCAGCACCAACATGAGACGGTCTATACGCTCAGGATGGTGCAAGCGGGTCTGCTCCAAATGAAAGCCCTGGCTCTTCAGATCCCGGAACGTCTCATCGGCCCACATCCTGACGGCGTAAAGGGTCAGGATATGGGGTGTCGCGGGCTCCGTGCTGACGATATACCAGGGGTCTTCGGCTTTCTGGCCCCGTTTAGGTTCGGCGGCGTTGGCCACAGACAGGCTGTAGGGCCCCCAGCCCCAGCCGGTCAACCAGACCCGCTGATAAAAGGCCCGCTGGCCTCGTGGGGGCGTCAAATCGGCCAGGCGGCATCGGGTTCCGTCCGCCAACTCCACCCACAAGTTGCCCTTGCTGCGCACCACGGGAATCCAGCCTTGTTCCTGAATCAGGGCCAGCATGTCTTGGCCGTGAAACTCCCGGTCGCCAATGAGATAGACCCGTGCCTCTGGGGGCAGCCACTGTTTGAGTTCAGCAAACAGCAAGCGGATGGCATCCTTAACGGTGCCCGGCTTGATGTAAGTCGTCAGCCAGGCCAAGGGCAACGCCCGTCCCCGGTAGGCCAGCGTGATCTGGACAATGGTCAAATCGGCCTTCAGGTCGGTAGGGTCCAAGATCAATCGCACCGACAAGCCAGCAAAGCCCGCCAATAGGCTCTCGGCCAAGGGGCGAAACAACTCCAGAGTTTCTTCGGTGTCGTTGCTCAGTTGGCGTCGCACCCACTGCTGCCGTGCTTCCTCGCTGGTGTTCACCGGCAACTGGGCTCCCATCGCGGCCATTTGCACGTTCCGGGCCAATGTAACAGCCGCCACCAGTTCGCTCAAGTTGCGCAAGAGGGTCTTGCGCAACTGAGGATGAAAGCGGGCCATCTGTTCCGCCAGCCGGGCATGCAGTTGTGCAAACTGCCGATTTGCGATAAGATGTTTTCTACTCATGGGGCGCTCCAGGGGATAGTTTGGGAATCGCAGTACTCTATCTCTGGATCGCCTCTCTCTGCAAATACCGACCAGTCCTCAGCTCAAAACTGAAAGCCAGTCAGCTTTTGGGACTACTACTTGGCCGGTTGCTTCACCAGCGCGACTTCCCCATTTCTATTTCTATATAACCGCGTCAGGGCCACTTGGTCGCGATAATCTTCCTCTTCCCGGTGAATTTGCTCTTCGCTCCAGCCCAACGTCTTGCCCATGCGCCGGGATACGGCCTGCACGACCTCCAACCCCTGGTCAGGAGCCTCGTAGATGAGAGGGATGCGCCGGATCAGGAGGTCGGAAAGCGTCAGGGCCATCTCGCGCTCCAGGGCATAGCGCACCTCGGCCCAGCGGTAGGGAAGCCCCACCACCAGCGGCTCGGCGAGGCCAGGGTCTGCGGCCATCCAGGCCAGCAGGTCGCGGTACTCGCTGCCGTAGCGCCCGATCAGGTGCTCCACCAGTGCGGGCGCGGGGCCGGTCTCCGTGTGCCCGCGGCCGCGCGCGTCGGCCAGGTGCTGCAACTCGGAGAGGGGCGCGGGGTCAAGCGGTTCCAGATGCGTGCGGCAGGGGCTGGTCGCGTGGATGCCCGCTTCCGCCAGCCGTTTCTGGGCAATCTCCACCACCTGGCGCGCCATCTCGCGCGCCGTCGTCAGTTTCCCGCCGGAGATGCTGACCAGGCCCGACGGGCTGACGAAGATGCGATGCTCGCGGCTCACCTTGTAGGTGGAGGAGGCATCGCCCTCAAAGACCAGGGGGCGCAGCCCGGCCCAGTTGCTGACGATGTCGCTTTCGCGCAGGCCGGCCTCCGGGAAGGCGGCGTTGGCGGCTTCCAGCACGTAGGCCACGTCCTCGGCGGTGGTATACGGCTTGTCCAGGTCGCCCTCATACTCGGTGTCGGTCGTGCCGATGATGCTGAACGCGCCCCAGGGGATGAGAAAGAGGATGCGGCCATCGCGCGGCGAGAAGAAGACGACGGCGCGCCAGTGACCCATCCGCTCGCGGCGGACGAGGATGTGGATACCCTTAGAGGGGCGCAGGTGGTGGGGCGCGTCGGGGTCGTCCATCTGCATCAGAGCGTCGCCCCAGACGCCAGTGGCGTTGACGACGACGCATGCCCGTGCCGCTAGTTCTTTCCCAGACAGCGCGTCGCGCGCCCCCACGCCGACGATGCGCCCGTCCTCTTTGCTGAAGGACACCACCGCGGCATGGTTGACCAGGGCCGCACCGGCGCGGTGCGCGGAGCGAGCGACGGCCAGGGTGAGCCGCGCGTCGTACACCACGCTATCGTAGTATTCGGCTCCTCCTTGCAGGCCTTCCTGACCCATGACCGGCTCCCACTCGCGGATGCGCCCGCGGCCCGCTATCCGGTGGAGCCGGAAGTTGCGGAAGAGGGCCAACGCATCGTAGAGCCACATCCCCGCGGCCAGTTTCCAGAGGGGAGGCTCTTTGCCACGATAGACCGGATAGATGAAAGGCGTCGGATGGACGAGGTGGGGGGCGATGCGGCGCAGGATGCCCCGTTCGCGCAGCGCCTCAAAGACCAGAGCAAACTCGTAACTTTCCAGGTAGCGGATGCCACCGTGGGCCAGGCGCGACGAGCGGCTGCTGGTGCCGGAGGCGAAATCGCCCTTTTCCAGGAGCGCGGTGCGAAAACCACGCAGCGCGGCGTCGCGCGCGATGCTGGTGCCGGTGATGCCGCCGCCGACGACCAGGATATCCCAGGTCTCTTGGGGCAGCCGTTGCAAGTTGTGTTGGCGCGTGGCTGCGGAGAAATCTGGAAAACGGGGGGCGGTCATCAGTCTCACCTCTCCGATCCCATTAATGAAGACACACCTTCCTGCAGTTCCTCAATAAAGTGTTTGAAGCCGGTATCCGCCTTGCCCACAGTATATAGATCAAGGGCGCTGGCGATGTCAGAGCCGTATTCCGCGCCCCCTAAAGGAGCGATAATACCTGTCTGCCGGATGGCATCTCGTAGGGCTTGCTTATAGCGACCGCGTTCGCATTTGTAAGCCGGTACTTGAGGAACGATAGCGGTCTCTAATGCCTGCTGAAACCCATGAGGATCAGCCAGATACCAACGCTCAATGTGAGGGTCGGGCACAGCGTAGACCACCAAGCCCGGATACTGGCTTCGCGCGACGAAGGTGCGAATCTCTTCGCGCCTCTCCTGATAACCGTGGCAGTTACCGTCAATGGCGACGACAAGCAAATCATAGGGCCGATCACGCTCGCGCCTGACGTCGCGCAGGAAGCGCCCCAGTTCGCTTAACACCGTTCCGCGCCCTCCTGTCGCATTCCGGATCTCGTGGTGCACCACTTGAGCAGGTAATCCTATCTGCTGCGCGACGCGGGCAACCAGGGATGTCAGGAAGTTCTCTTGCCCAATATCCTCCAGGAAGTATCCTACACGAATCTCAGCCATCGTAATCGCCTCTTAGAACGCGTTCCATTAGCGGAGTTTTTTCCTCTAATGCTTGTTCTATCTCCCCTGGACGGAGTAGAGGGCCAGAATCTTGGAAAGGTGTAAACCTGGTTTTTCCTTTCTCCTTACGGCAGACGACCAGGGAACTGGGATCAAAGTATTCCGGCAACTTGGGTGAATGTGTGTTGACAAGGATCTGCTTATCTGTTTCTGCCGTATTCTTAAGCAAATCGGCGATAAGTTGGAGTCGCCGTGGATGAACCCCGTTCTCCGGCTCTTCGTACCCGATGACGGTCGTCGGTGCGACGGGATCGGTGATTGCCAGCAGGCCCAAGACTCGCAGTGTACCTTCAGAGACGACACGGGCCGAGAAGGGTATGCCGTTCTCAGAGACCTGAAGGCGCAAGAATCCCTCTGGCGTACGTTCAACATCCAATCGTTGAACGTTAGGCAATAACGAACGAAGGGCGCGATTAACAGCCTCAAATTGGCGCGGATTTCGGAATTTCAGGGTGTTATAAAAAGCAGCCAGATCGGTGCCGAAAGACCCCAGGCTCTCTACCTCTTTAAGCGGTGTCTCTGCTCGCATTGCCTCCGGATCAAAGTAATAGAAGCGCCAGCGGGAAAGTTCTTCCCGGAAAGCCGTGATGTGTGGATAGTGCGGAGGATAGAGCGGGGTGGAGACAAGGGTGTAGTCCAGTCCAACCTCATGTTCGGTCGGTCGTGCCTGCCCTTCCAGGCGTAGCCGCAGTCGGCCTTCGGATGGCTCAATGAACGCCCTACGTGAGGCTTTTATTGTGCCGTCTTGGTTTAGGGCAACTAACTGTTCGTTGACAACCCGCAGATAACCAGGCACTACCGCCATTTGCACAGTAAGGATATAGCGAAGAAATGATTCGGTGGTGCGACGTCGAGAAGGTTCTACAATATCACCTTCTTCGGGAAGGCCCTCTCGCATTTCGCGGACGCGCTGTTCGACTGCTTTGATAACTTCCGCCGACAGTTTTACGTCTACCTCAAGTGTAAATTCTACAGTAGCCTGCGCCTGGAGTCCTTTAAGCCCCTGGTTGCCATAGTAGAAAGCCTCCAAGGGAGCCCCACGATGTCCCTTGAATGCTTCGGCCAGCGTTTTAGATGTAACGGCCCGGCTCAACAGTCCCAACGCGTCAAACAGATTGCTTTTGCCTGCGGCATTGGGGCCGATGAAAACCGTCATGGGTTGGAGTTTGATCTCCACGTCTTCAAGGGATTTATAGCCTTGAATCCTTACGCGCTGGATCATGATGCCACCTCTATCGTATCCGTCTCAGGCAAGTGGTAAGGGCCGATTCAGGCCAATGGCTCAGGCCTCGTCTGCTACCTTCAAGACGATTTTCCCGAACTGCTCTCCTCTTTCCAGCAACGCCTGCGCTTCCCGCGCCGCGGCCAACGGCAAAATGCGATCCACCACCGCGCGCAGTTTACCGGCAAAGACGAGGGCCATCACAGTGGCGAAATCGTCGCGGCTGCCCATGGTGGAGCCGAGGATGCTGATCTGCTTGCTCCAGACGTAGCGGATGTCCAACTCCGTCTTAGGGCCGCTGGAATTGCCGACGGTGACCAGTCGCCCACCCTTCGCCAGGGCGCGGATGGAATCAAAGAAGGTCGCCGCGCCGACGTTATCCACCACCACGTCCACGCCGCGCTTGTTCGTCTGCTGCCAGACCGCGCGCGACCAGTTCTCCCGGCTGCGATCTATGACCACGTCCGCGCCCAACGCCCGCGCCTTCTCGCCTTTCTCTGCATTAGAAGCGACGGCGAAGACGCGCGCCCCCGCTAAATGGGCAATCTGGATCGCCGCGCTGTTGACGCCACCCCCCGCGCCGACGACCAGCACATCCTCGCCTGCGCACACCTGCGCCCGCCCCACGAGCATCCGCCAGGCGGTGAGGAAGACGAGGCTGGCCGCGGCCGCCTCCGCCAGAGGGAAACCTTCAGGCACGGGGAGGACGTTGGCCGCGGGCACCGCCACGTATTCGGCGTAGCCACCGGGCGTGTGCTCGCCCAGGATGGCGTGCTGGACGCAGAGGTGGTCGTCGCCACGGCGGCAATACTCGCAGCGGCCACAACTGAGTGTCCCGTTGACGACGACGCGCTGGCCCACCTGCCAGCCCGTCACCTGGGAGCCGGTCGCGGCGATGGTTCCCGCCACATCCGCGCCCAGGACGTGGGGCATCTTCAGTTCCAGCCCCTTCCAGCCCTCCCGCACGAAGAGGTCAAGGCGATTGAGCGCGCAGTAGTGCACCTGCACCAGGACATCGTTGGGGCCGGGCGTGGGCGCGGGGATGTCGGCTTGTTGCAGGACATCCAGCCCGCCGTGTTGGTAGAAGACGATGGCTTTCATAAAGTTGGTTCCTGGCGTATCTGCAAGGTCAATCATTCCCTCAGCGTGGGCGTGAATGACTGGATCGCTCTCATCGCCCGATCCAGGCTGGGCGAACATTGCCGCGCGGCCTCATCCACGCTCCATTCGTTGAGGACAAAGCGCATCAATTGCCCGATGTAATTTTTACCGACCCTGCTTGTACTGCCGGGTGCTGGCACTATATCCTCGCGGATATCGCGCCGGCGCGAGCGGCGAGCCAGATTCACCAACAGCGATTTAGGATCGGCACAATCGTCTGGCTGCTGGGGGATCTTGGTCACGGCGATTCTTAGAAACTCCGCAAAGCGTTCGCGGTCGGCCAGCAACCACGCTTCCACTTCACGAACGGCGATTCGTAGTATCAGGTTGCTACTCCGGCCCTGTGGCAGCCAACGGCTAACCAATCCTGGTGGACAATCTTCATCATCCAGATCGGTCAGGACAATGAATGGCACATGCACAGCAGCCTGATTGAAACGTGATACATTCTGTTGCAGATGGTCTTTCCCGCGTTTGCCATAACAGACTCCTGCTACGAAGGGTCGTCTTGATTGTTGAAGCAGGCGCCTTAATACTTGCTCGTCTAACGGCCCTTCAGCAGCCAGGCTCACGGGGATCAGGCTCATAGCGTGAACAGCTCCAGTTGAGCGGCTCGTTCAGGTTCAGTGTGCGGAAACACAGCGTCGGCTATATTCATCCCGGCTTCTAGTAAGGCGTGAATCTCTGCCACGTCTGCCGCTTGTACCACCCGAGTACTTTCAACGTCAGGCTTGAGCATCAAAACTTCGTCGCCGCTTATCCCCGGATCAGATAGCAGATCTACGCTGTGGGTGCTTATCAGCACCTGCCGCTTGCGCGTTTTTTGCATCCGATAGATGAGCCCTGCCAATCGTCGCACTACGCCGCTGTGCAACGACAGTTCTGGC
Source organism: Anaerolineae bacterium (assembly GCA_020853075.1). Lineage (GTDB taxonomy): Bacteria > Chloroflexota > Anaerolineae > JADYZS01 > JADYZS01 > JADYZS01. The sequence continues at coordinate 8,978 of JADYZS010000076.1, forward strand.
TCCTCAAGCAACAATGGCCCTTCACCTTCCTGCAAAGCCCACAGCAGCCCCAGGAGCCGTAGCGTGCCATCGGAGAATTGCTCCTCATCTTGCTTACCGGCCCGGGGGCGCCAGTGCTCATAGACGCCGATTAAGTGGGGGATACCGCGCTGATCCCTTTCCAGGCGCAGGTCTTTCAGTTGAGGCACAGCGACAACAAGCGCATCCTTGATCTTGCGCAGACGGGCATTCCGCGTGTTCTCTGGGGTCCTAGCAACGCGCTCCAAGAATTGGCGGCCATAAGCATCCATTACGATACTATCGCTGACCAGGCTGCCGGGATTTCGTATTATCTGAGGAACAAGGTGCAAGTAGGAAATACTCTCAAAGAAGCGGGCCACGTCACGAAATGGTTGGTTCGCGTTGATCTGTTCCAGGGCTGTTTGAGAGAGACGGAGCGGATCTGCCCGATCGGTATCATCGGGACGTTGCATGATCAGATGGTCGGCCTTATACACCACCTCACGCGTCAGCACCGGGTTGCGATTATTGTCTTGGGAGAAAGCAACTTCGTAACGCCATAGTCTCGCCTGACCTTCACCCAACACGACTCTGATCGTAACCGCTGGATACTGGCGCGCTGCAAGGCAGCGGATCTTTGATACTCCCCCCCGTTCAGAACAAGCCCTTTGCAAACCACCGCCGGGCAGCGCGAGGTCGCGCAGGAACCGAAAGGCATCCAGAAAGTTGGACTTCCCTGAGGCGTTCGGGCCGACCAGAAAGACGCGCTCCGGCAAATCCACACTGACACTTCTAAAGTTTTTCCAGTTCTCCAGTTCAATATGGCTAACTCTCATGGAGTAACCACCTCATTTCGTGCCCAAGAGATGCCGCGCGATCACCAATCGCTGTATCTCGCTGGTGCCCTCGTAGATCTCGGTGATCTTGGCGTCGCGGAAGTAGCGCTCAATGGGGAGTTCCTTGCTGTAGCCCATGCCGCCGTGAATCTGGACCGCCTTCGTCGTCACCCACATGGCCGTCTCCGAGGCGTACAGCTTCGCCATGGCCGCTTCCGCCGTGTAGCGCGCGCCCGTCTTCTTGGCGGCCTCCTTCGCCAGCGCGGCGCGGTAGGTGAGCATCCGCGCGGCCTCAACCCGCGTCCCCATGTCGGCCAGCATCCACTGGATGCCCTGGAACTCGGCGATGCTTTGGCCGAAAGCCTGGCGCTCCTTCGCATAGGCGAGGCTCGCCTCCAAAGCGGCCTCGGCCACGCCCAACGCCTGCGCGGCGATGCCGATGCGCCCGGCATCCAGGACGGTCATGGCGATCTTGAAGCCCTCGCCCTCCGCGCCCAGGCGGTTCGCCACCGGGCAGCGGTAATCCTCATAGACACACTCGCAGGTGGCCGAGGCGCGGATGCCCAACTTTGGCTCCACTTTGCCGCGCACAAAGCCCGGTTTGTCCGTATCAATGATAAAGGCCGTGATGCCCCGGTGCTTCTTGTCGGGGTCGGTCATGGCAAAGAGGATGATGACGCCGGCCACGGGGCCGCTCGTCACCCACGACTTGCGCCCGTTGATGACGTAATCGTCGCCCTGCCGCACCGCGCGCGTGCGCATGGTGGCCGCGTCGGAGCCCGACATCGGCTCGGTCAAGGAATAGGCTCCGATCTTCTGGCCGCTGGCGACGGGAACCAGGTATTTGCGCTTCTGCTCCTCCGTAGCGAAATGCAAGAGGCCGTGGCAGACCAGCGAGTTGTTGACCGAGGTAATCGTGCTGTGGGCGACGTCGGCCCTGGCGATTTCCTCTATAGCCAGGACGTAACTCACGGTGTCCAGACCGGCGCCGCCGTATTCTTCCGGCACCTCAAGGCCCATCAACCCCAACTCGCCCATCTTTTTGACGGTCTCAAAGGGGAACTCGCCCGTCTCATCGTGGTGGGCAGCGATGGGCGCGATCTCTTTCTGGGCAAAATCGCGCACCGTCTGGCGCAACATCTCGTGCTCGGCGGTGAGCAGCAAGTCCATTCTTGCGTCTCCCTTCCAGGTCAGGCAATTCTACAATTGATTATCGAGCCGAACATTTACCGCAGAGTCCACAGAGAGCGCAGAGATAATCATGATTGACTCTGCGACCTCTGCGTTCTCCGCGGTGAATTACTCCTGGAACAATTATTTCTTCGCTCACGGCTCCAACGCCTGGCGCAGTTGGTCGTAAGTCTGGTCTATCCACTGGGGGATGACGCGGGTCTGCGCCAGGAGTGGCATGAAGTTCGTATCGCCCTCCCAACGGGGGACGACGTGGATGTGCACATGGGACTCAACACCCGCGCCCGCCACCTTGCCCAGGTTTGCGCCCAGGTTGAAGCCGTGCGGACGCATGGCGCGCCGCAGCACGCCCAGCCCCTTGTTGACCAGGGTCAGCAATTCGGCCAGTTCTTCAGGCAACAAGTCCTCTGTGCTGGGGACGTGACGGTAAGGAGCGACTAACAGATGACCGTTGTTGTAAGGATAGAGATTAAGGGCGATGAAGGTGTGCTGGCCGCGGTAGAGCACGTGCTCCGCCCGGTCATCGCCCGCGCTGATTTTCGTGCAGAAGATGCACTCCTTTGGCTTCTCGCTCAAGATGAACTCCATGCGCCAGGGTGTCCACAGGATGTCCATGCCGTCTCCGCGCCCAGTCCGGGCACTCAATAGCATCATTTTACCACCGTTCAGAGGGGGCAGCAATCTTTGGAAAGGCCGGAAGCGTTTGACACCAGACCAGGTTCGGGTATAATGTGCCCAGTGAGGAGAGGACTATGGGGGTCGCGGATGAAGTCAAGAGCCGCCTCGACATCGTTGAGGTCATACAAGGCTACGTCCCTCTAAAGAAGGCCGGACGCACCTACAAGGCCCTTTGTCCTTTCCACGCGGAGAAGACCCCCTCCTTCGTGGTCTTCCCTGAAAGCGGCACCTGGCGCTGCTTCGGCGCTTGTCAGACCGGCGGCGACGTTTTTTCCTTCATCCAAAAGCGCGAAAACCTAGATTTTGCCGATGCGCTGCGCATGTTGGCAGCGCGTGCCGGTGTTGCCCTTGGCCCCCAACCCGACGAGACGCCAGCGGAAGAGCAACACCTGGAGAAACTGCGGGCGGCGCTGGCCGCTGCCACAACCTACTATCACCAGCAACTGCTTCACTATCCGCAGGCGGAACGGGCGCGCGCCCATCTGGCAAAACGGGGCCTCTTGACCGAGGTCGTCACGCGTTTCCAATTGGGCTATGCGTTGGACGCGTGGGACGCGGTGCTGACACATCTGACCGAGCGCGGTTACGCTCTGGAAGACCTGGAAGCGGCGGGGCTCCTCGTCAAACGAGACGACGGTACGGGCTATTTTGACCGTTTCCGTAACCGCCTGATGATTCCGATTCGCGACGTGCAAGGCCGGGTCATCGGCTTCGGCGCGCGGGCATTGGAGGATGCCCAGCAGCCCAAGTATCTGAACTCGCCGCAGACACCGCTCTTTGACAAGAGCCGCATCCTCTTCGGCTTGGACGCGGCCAAGCAGGCCATCCGCGCCGCAGACGTAGCGGTCATCGTGGAAGGCTATATGGACGTGCTGGCCGCGCACCAATACAACCAGGCTAACGTCGTCGCCAGTATGGGCACGGCCCTGACTGAGACGCAACTGCGCCAACTGAAGCGGTACAGCAGCCACATCGTGCTGGCGCTGGATGCCGACGAAGCAGGCGCGCGGGCGACGCTGCGCGGCCTGGAAGTAGCACGCGAGGCCCTGGATCGCGAGAGCGTGCCTGTGCCGACGGCAGAGGGGCTCTTTCGTTTTGAGGGGCGTCTGAAGGCCGACCTGCGTGTTCTCACCCTGCCGCCGGGTCAGGACCCTGACGACGTTATCAAGGCCGACGTGGCGCAGTGGCAGAAGTCGGTAGCCGAGGCAGAGCCTCTGGTAGATTTCTATTTGCGCACCGCGCTTGCGGACCTGGACTTAGGGGCGGCCAAAGGCAAAAGCGAGGCCGTGCGGCGGCTCGCTCCGCTCCTGCGGGAGATAGCCGACCCGGTGGAGCGGGCGCATTACGTGGGGAGGCTGGCGCGGCTGGCACAAACCAGCGAAGAAACGGTGCGGCAGGCCATTGAGCGTGCGGCGCGGGAGGAGGGGCGGGCGCGCAAACCTGCGGCGCGGCGCGAGGCATCTCCCGGCCCCAAGCCGCAACCGGCCCCGCCGCCTCAGCGCCCTGTCCGCGAGGACTATTGTCTTACTTCTCTCTTGCGCGGGCAGACCCCGCTGGCGCGGGTGCAAAGCGACCTTTACAACTTGAAGGCACGGCCCCTGGGCGCGGATGATTTCGCCAACGGCGAGAACCGCACCATCTTCCTGGCCTTGGAGAATGCGTATCTGGACGACGGCGGGCGACTGGTTGCGACAACGCAGGCGCGCCTCCCGGAGGCCTTGCAGCCGCGGCTGGAGGCACTCCTGTCGCTGGCCGCGACGGGGCCGGCCATGAGCGATGAAGATGCCGCGAAGGACCTGGTTGATTCCATTTTGCGTCTGCGAGAGGAGAGGCTGCGCCACAGCCTGACGGAATTGCAGTATCTGCTGGAAGACGCTAAATCAAGCGGAGATTCAGAATCTATCGCCCATTTCGGCCAATTGATACGAAGCCAGTCGGCGGATAGAGACCAATTGCAGAAATTGTTGTATTCGCGCACGCTGCAAGGGCGGCGGCAGGCCATGACGGAAACGGTGTAGGCGATGGTCGCGAAGAAGCATGAGAAATCGTCCCCTCCTGAACCGGAGCAAGAAGTGAGCGGCTTGGCCGACGAAGAAGAAACCGAGCATTGGACGCTGGAAGGCGACGACGGCGCGGGTGACGGCGAAGCCGACGACGCCGTAGATGCGCGCTTGCCTGCCGAGCCGAGCGAGGAACAGCCTGCCGAGGAACTGGAGGACGCCGAGTTTCCCGATATTGAGCGCGACGAGGCGCTGGAAGCAGAGGTAGAGGCGGAACAGGGCTTGCCGCTGGAGGAGATCCTGGAGGATTGGGATGACCCCCAGTTATCCAGCGACCCGGTGCGCATGTATCTGCGGGAGATCGGGCGCGTCTCGCTCCTCTCCTCCGAGGATGAAGTCGCGCTGGCCCAGAAAATCCAACGGGGCAAACTGGCGCTGGAGCGACTGAAACAGGTGGACAACGGCTTGAGCCAGGCCGAGCGGAGCAGCCTGGAGGCGACGCGCGGCGAGGGCATGCAGGCGCAACGGCGGCTGGCCCAGGCTAACCTGCGCCTTGTGGTCAGCGTCGCCAAGCGGTACATCGGGCGCGGCATGTCGTTTCTTGACCTGATCCAGGAGGGCAACATCGGCCTCCTGCGCGCGGTGGAGAAGTTTGACGCCGATCTGGGCTTCAAGTTCAGCACCTACGCCACCTGGTGGATTCGCCAAGCCCGCAGCCGCGCCCTTGCCGACCAGGCGCGCACCATCCGTATCCCCGTCCACATGGTCGAAAGCATCAACCGCCAGTTGCGGACACAGCGGCGGTTGACCCAGGAGTTTGGCCGCGACCCGACGCCCGAAGACGTGGCGCTGGAGATGGACTACCTCAGCCCCGAAGAC
>JADYZS010000077.1 GCA_020853075.1 Anaerolineae bacterium
ACACCGGCTTGCCTCCCACCTGGATGCGCTCGCGGAAACTATGGAGATGGGGAGAGGTATAAAGGCCGGTGCGGTGTCCCGCGGCCCGTAAACACGATTCCAGCATCGCCGCGGTGGAGCCCTTGCCTCGCGTGCCGGCGATGTGCACCGAGCGGAAGCGGCGATGGGGGTCGTTCAGACGTGAAAGAAGGTCTGAAACCCGTTTCAGGTTCAGCGTCTCGGCGTCGTAAGTGTAATGGACGCGGTGCTCGTAGTTGACGAAGCGAAAGATGTACTCCAGTGCCTCTTTGTAGGTGAACATGCTTTCTCCTGGCAGCAGCCTCCCGCTTGTCGCTGCCGCCTGAGAAGCCTCAGGCCGCATCGGGGAAGTCTCCGGCAGGTCATTGTAGCGCAAGGGCCACAAAACGCAAGTTGGGGAAGAGAAGAAAGGAAATGGCTTCTGATTCCGCTACCCGGCCGCGGCCAGCAGCGCCTTTAAGCGCGTGATGGGCTCAACAGGTGTGGGGTCCACGTCCTGCGCCAGGGCGAGGTACCAGGAGACATAGTCTCCGAGGAAGATGAGGGAGAACATGCGGGCCAACAGGCTCTGCCCTTGTGCCGTCACGGTTTCGCAGGCGATGCCTGCCTCGGCCAGAATATCAGCCGTGGCTTGGCGGCGGAGCGCCACGCGCGTATCCTCTTCCGGTTCCGCCAGGAAGAGGGCAGTTAATTGCTTCAGCCCGCCGGCCGGCAGACTTGTGCCAACGATGAGGTTGTGGTCGGCTTCGGGCAACTCCTCCCAGATGGCCCAGGTCTTGCTATTCTCGTTGAACTGGCACTTCCAGCGACGGGCGACCGTCGCCAGCACCCCGCTGCCGATGATGACCGGCATGCGCCCCACCAGGCGCGCGGCCAGTTGCTTGGCGAGGTTGGACGAAAGGGGACGCTCTTCGGCCAGGTCAGGGTGCATCTTCTCCAGGGTGGCGGCGGCCTCTTCCAACTCTGTCTGGGGGTCAAGGATGAAGCCGAGGCGCGAGAGCACTGCCAGGAGCGAGGAGAAGGAGTAACCGAGCGCGCCGCGCGGTGGCGAATCGTATTGATACAACACGAGGGGGACGCCCCAGGCCTGGGCGCGCGCCGCCAATTCGCCGCCAGTGGTCAGGGCTACCAGGAACGCACCTGCGCTGCGGGCCGCAGCCAGGGCGGTCAGAGTCTCCTCGGTGTTGCCGGAGTGGCTGGAAGCGATGACCAGGGTGCCGCCCAGGGCATCGGAGGCCCAGGCCGGAATGCCGTAGTCCCGGTTGACGACGATGGGAACGGGGCAACGGCTGGTGATGAGCCCGCGCAGAAGGTCGCCGCCGATGGCCGAACCGCCCATGCCCAGGATGAGGATGCGTTGAGCATAGCGATATTCAGGGGGGAACTCCGCCGTGGCCGCGTTACGCCAGCCCGCCCGCAATTGGGCAGGCAACTCGCTGACCAGGCGCAGCATATTGCCGGCATCCAGCGCGCGCACGTCATCCAGGCTCGTCATCGGTTTCCTCCTCGCTTGTGGCCCAGGCGTAGAGCACTCGTCGCGGCCAGCCGGTGAGCCGTGCTGCCGCTCGGGCTGCCAACGATGGCGCAACGCCCACTTCCAGCAGAATCTGCAATGTCTTGCGCGCCTCTGCTTCGTCCCCGGACGTAGCAACGCGCGCCTCCGGCGCGCCGCCGATGACCAGTGTGAACTCGCCCTTAGGTTCCGTCGCGGTGAAGTGGGCTTGTGCCTGTCCCACAATCCCCCGCCAGATCTCCTCGTGCAATTTTGTCAACTCGCGAGCAACGGCCAAAGGGCGCTCTACCCCCAGTATCTCGGCCAAATCATCCAAAGCGTCCCGCAGGCGGTGCGGCGTCTCAAAGGCGACGAGGGTCATAGACTGGCTTGCCACCAGGCGCAGCAGGTCGCGACGTTCGGCAGCGCGCCGGGGCAGGAAGCCCAGATAGAGAAAGCGGTCTGCCGGCAGGCCGGAGACGGCCAGGGCGGCGGTGAGGGCCGATGGCCCAGGCACTGGCACGACGCTGTGGCCCGCATCCAGAGCGGCGCGGATCAGTTCGTAGCCGGGGTCGGAGATGCCCGGCATCCCCGCCTCGGAGATGAGCGCGACGTCGCCTTGCGAAAGAGCCGAAAGGTTCGTCTCTATTTTGTCGCGCTTTCCGCGCGCGTAGGCATCGGTGTAACTGGTGAGGGGCGTGTGCAGGTCATAACGCCGCAAGAGAACACGCGCCGAGCGGGTGTCTTCGGCGGCGATGAGGGAAACTTCTCGCAGAACCCGCAGCGCCCGCAAAGTGATGTCTTCCAGATTGCCGATGGGCGTGCCGACGACGTAGAGAGTGGACATGGGGGTGGGTGAGGGCCTCTCTCCCTCTACCTGTTCTCTTCCAGAATAAATATCCGCTCCCCGGCTTCCCCGCGGCTGCGCAAGGCAAGCCCGCCCAAGCGCCCATGCAGCCGCAATTCCTCTACCGCCTCATCCAACTCCGCAGCGCGCAATTCCATCGGGAAATCAGGGTAAAGGCCCAAACGCCCGTGCAATACCATCTCCCGCAGGATCTCCAGGCGACCCCGGTTGAGGTCCTCCGCGTTGGGCAGCGCGGTGATCTGGTCCAGCCGCAAGGCGAGATAATCCGCATAGGCCAGGACCAATTCCGCCCGGATGGCCGCGGCCACCTCCTCCCATTCGGGCACGATGCTCAGACCATAGCCTTTCTGCGCCACGCGCAGTTTGAGGGTCAGCCATTGGATCCGGGCGCGGGCCGCTCCCACGCGCGGCCCCAATTCGGGCCCGGCGATCACACGGTCATAGAGAGCCTTGCGGACCACGTCTTCCCGGCGCAGATATTCGGCCAGGTCTGCCGTCTCCGGCCCGATATCCGGCGCGACGCCCGATTGCAGGCCGCGACTCAGGCTCTCCACAATGACGAGGGCGCGCTTCTGCCGCTCAAATATCGCCTGGTTCACCTCCGACGAATTGGGCTCTGGCGCGGGCAACGTTGCTACCACGAGGCCCACAGGCCGGGGGCCAGCCCGCGGCGGTTCCGCTTTCTCGGCGCGGGTCTGCATCTGCTCTGCCAATTCGGTGTCACCCAGAGCGCGATAGCGCCTGGCGATCTGTTCCCACAGGCTGCGCCGCTGGGCGGATTGCAGGACGAGGCTGCCACTGGTGACGTTGGCCGCCTGCTCCAACGCCAGCCGCGCCAACTCCTCGTGGCCCGTCGCCTGCCAGATGATTGCAACGTGCAGGCTCGCCTCCGCACGCGTGAAGTCGTTGAGGGTTAGGCTAAGGGCGGTAATGTCGTACACCTGGTAAGCGCACAGGGCGGCGCGCTCCCGGTTTTTCGCCAGCATGTAACGGTCGGCCAACAGAAGGAGAAGGCCGGCTCGGCGGGTATCGTCCATGTCGGGGCTGTGAACGATATTCGCGTAGGCTGTCGCCTGCATTTGTTCTCTGATGCTCAGGCTCTGCTCAGCACCTTCAACACGCAGCGACTGCTCGGCAGTGACGTCTTCCGGCTCGCCTGCCAGGGAACGCAGGGCGATGTCGGGTGCGATGTCAGCCGGATCTATCGCTGCTAGGGGGTCAGACCAAAGGAGAGGCGGCGTGATGGCCGATGGAGTAACCAGGCTGGAGGCAGCCAGGGCGAGCGCGCCGATGGCTGCGAGCAGAATGACACCGATAAGAACAAAGAGGATGAATCGTCCGCGAGGCATGACTCCCCCAGATGATCAGAGTATATCATACCCCTACCGACTTGTCTAAGCCCGCTTACGCGTGCCAACCGAAGGCGGTACACCACCTGAAGATGACAACATAGACCTGCAAGAGATCAGGGCGCGAGCACCTCGGAGACTGTCACCAGGGTATAGCCTTCTGCACGCAGAGCATCAATGATGCCGGGCAATGCTTCGGCATCCCGCGCTTTGCTGGTGTGCATCACGACAATGCCGCCCGGCTTCGCTTCCTTCAGCACCGATTCTACCATCGTCTTGGCCGTTGCGCCCTTCTTCCAATCGTAGGTTTCCGTCGTCCATACGATGGTCAGATAGCCTTCCCCTCCGGCTACGTTGATGCTCAGTTGGTTACGGTAACTGAAGGGAGGGCGAAAGTAGGGCTTGGTGCTGCGGCCCGTGATCTCCTTGACCATCTCCTCAGTCTTGCGCAATTCTTCCACCATCTGTTCCCGTTTCAAGGTGCGGAAATCAGGATGAGACCAGGAGTGGTTTCCGATCTCGTGCCCATCGTCCACGATGCGCTTGATCAGGTCACGGTTGGCCTTGGCGAACTGCCCCTGGATGAAGATGGTCGCACGCACACCCTTCTCTTGCAAAGTATCCAGGATTGAGGGGAGCGGCGCGGGATCGGCCTCCGCGTCTAGCGTCAAAGCAATCCACTTGCGCTTCGTATTGCTTCCGCCATAGACAAGCCGGGGCGTGACGGCTCCGGTGGGTTGTGGTGCGGGCGAGGATCTGGCGATGGGAGTAGCCGCAGAGGTAGGTGATGCCGTGGGCGCAGCAGGCGTCCTGGTAGCCGTTGGGGACGGCGCGGGGGTCCGGGTGGGCGGTGCGGTAGCCGTCGGGGATGGCGCGGGCGTATCTGTTGAGTCAGGGGTAGAGGTCGCCGGTTCCGGCAAAGGCTCGGACGTGGCGGTAGAGGTGGGGCCGGCGGTCTCTGTAGGGACAACGGTTGTCGGCGTGCTCCCATTGCCGTTCTTAGAAGCAGCGGCTCCCATTCGTGAGCAGCCCGCCGCCACGAGCGCGACGCCGAGAGCAAAGCAAATGAGGATCACGCGAGGGACAACACCGTTCTGCCAGGAAACACGGATGATTCTCATAGACTTCCCCAAGAACGTCCTTGAGCTTTGAGAAGTACGTCAGCCCAGCGATTATACACCACGCGGCCCAGAAGCGAAAATGTAATCGCCAACTAGGGCCCTGTTAAAATCCGCCATCGGATAAAATCCGACGGCTAAACATTTGTGTTAAGCCCGCTCTGCGGGCTTCCTAGCCTGGCTGCCGTCGGTTTCCAACCGACGGTGAACGCCCCAGAGGGAGGAGATTGGCACTTCTGCGCTCCACCTCTGACTTTGACAGGGCCCTAATCGCCAACGCCGCCGTATTGACACTCATGGCGCGCGGTATTATAATGGTTCTGACGCGGTGCGTCATATCGCGTCTGGGATACAGCAGAAGGGCACAGGAGGTATCCTGATATGGCAGAGCAAGATACGGAAAGACCGGCAGAGGAGATGGGGGCCGAAGAGGAGGTTCCTCTTTATCCTGTGGCCGAGGCTATGCGCAAGGCGTTTCTCGCGGGCATCGGCGCGCTGGACCTGGCGCGGGAGAGAACTGAGGAGATGATGGCGCGCCTGGCAGAGAGGGGTGAGAGGGTGCGTGAGGAACGTCGCGAATACTGGGAGAAGAAGATGTCGCGCCGGCAGGCTCGCCTCAACAAGATGCGAGCCAGAATGGACAAGCGCATGGGCAAGCTGATGGATCGTCTCAACGTGCCTACCAAGAGCGACATAGAGACCCTCAACGAGAAGATTGAGGGACTCTCCCGGAAGATAGACGCGCTCCAGAAGACACCCCCCGCGACGTAGCCTTCAACATTTTCTATGGTATAATCGCCTCATGCGCAGGCTGGCCGACGGGGCCCGACAGATTGGTCTCCCCCTTTCACCTGCTGTTCTACGTGCCTTCCAGACCTACCGAGACGAATTGTTGGAGTGGAACCAACGCTTCAACCTCACCGCGGTCAGGGACGCGGAGCAGGTGGAGATTCGCCATTTTCTTGATTCCCTCACCTGCCTTCTGGCCCTGCGGGAGATTGATGGGGAGCAGCGGGACGCGACCGCTTTCTCTCTCTTGCCCGGAGCCGCCATCTCCGCGCTGGACGTGGGGAGCGGCGCAGGCTTTCCCGGCCTCCCCCTTAAAATCGTATGGCCTGCGCTGCGGCTCACCTTGTTGGAAGCAACGGGCAAGAAGGCCCACTTTCTGGAGCACATCGCCGCCCGCCTGGGATTGACCGGGGTCACGATAGTGAATGGTCGCGCCGAGGAAGTGGCTCACGACCCTGCGCACCGGGAGGCCTACGACCTGGTGCTGGCGCGCGCGGTGGCCGAATTGCCGGAATTGCTGGAATACACCCTCCCCTTTGCCCGGCGCGGCGGCTGGGTTCTTGCGCCGAAAGGGAGCGCGGCCCATGCCGAGGCTCTGGCCGCCGAGACGGCGATGCGGCGGTTAGGAGGCCACCTGCACCGTCTCCTTTCGGTGGAAATCCCCGGCCTGGCCGAGACCCGCTGCATCGTTATCGTGGAGAAGGTCGCCGCCACTCCCCCTGAGTTCCCCCGCCGCCCCGGCGTCCCGCATAAGTATCCGCTGCGGTAGGGAGTGCCCCACCTAACTCTTAGGTGATTAAGGATGGAGTCAGCGGATGCCTGCGGCGTAACAGATAAGCGGATAGCGGCTGCTCACGAGAGAGTCATCCGCTATTCCGTTACCTATCCGCTGACATGAAGACAATTACAGTCTTTTAGGATAGTTGCTTTGCACTCGCATTTAGACAAAAGATAGGGCGGTCTGCTATGTGAGCGAGACCGTCCTGTGGTAGAACTTGGAGTGTGAACCACCAAG
>JADYZS010000078.1 GCA_020853075.1 Anaerolineae bacterium
CCAACCCGACAAGGCCGCCTTGAGAGAATAAGTCCACGTAGTTGTTGTGCGAGTTAACCTGAGGATCAACCCAATAGGCTCCTTGATAGGACAAGGGTTGCATACGGGAATAGGAACGATAGGCAGCCGGCCCTATGCCTGTGAGGGGATTGCGTAGGGATACCTCAATGACGCGGCCAATGAGCACCCCGCGCGAGGCGCCGCTCTCGTCCCACTTGGCATCTCCTCCGACGTAGTTGTAGAGTTCTGAGTAGAAAAGGGTGACGCCGAGTATGGGGAGCATGAGCAGAAATACACGCAGGCGCGGCCAACGGAGCCAGACCAGCACGTAAGCGACCACCGCCACGCCGACCATGTTGGACAGCCGTTCGCGTTGCAGACCGAAAGCATAATACAGAACGGCAGCCAGAGAGAGAAGACAGAATAGCCGCCAACCCAGCGTGAGCCTGCGATTGAAGAGAAGTTGCCCACCGGCTAAAGCCGTGAGGAGCAGCCAAAAGGGGGCGCGGAACAAGGCGTAAGTCGCCGCGCGGTTGGCGAACGCGAACCCACCGGGCAACGCCAGTATGATTGCCAGGCCGCCAGCGAGCGTTAGAAAGAAGAAAGTGAGCCGTCTCAGCCAGTTCTCGTCTCGCACCGTGCTCCCGGTCAACCAGAAGACGCCCGCTGAGAAAGCGAACACCGACCACTGCGCCAGTTGCACCAGGGTAAAATTGTCGCCGCGCGGTACACCTGGATCCCAGAACGCGTTGCCGATCAGAAGAGACAAGAGGCCCATGATGAGGAAAAAGAACAACGGCTTGTTGGTGCGAGAGGGAACCAGAAGCGTCTCGCGGCGAAGGAGGGTAACCAGGATCCACACCAAAAGCATCGCCGGCGCCAACAGGGTGGCCGGGTTCAGCAGAACGTCGGTGCCGGTGCCGAATTGGAAACGCGCCAGGAGGGCAACGAAGATCAGGCTAAAAAGGCCCCATATCGGTCGTTGCAGCAAGGCGACAGCACCCATGACAATCAGAGGCAAGGCCAACCAACGCATACGGGCCTGAGTGCCAAGATAGGCAGATAAGACCAATACGGCTGGAACTATCAGCCAGACCCACGCATGAGTGGCAAAAGGGCTACGGCGAATCGTCTTAACCATCACAGTCTCTCCCTGTATGTACGCGCTGTTTCCTCAACCAGGTCCGCGAAACGCTGTCCGATTTGTCGCCAGTCGTAACGCTCCTCCACCAGACGGCGAGCGTTCACCGCCAGCCGCCAGCGCAGGGCGGAATCGCTCAGGAGTTGCAGGGTGCGCTCGGCGAACGTTGCCGGTTCGTCGGCCAGCAGGATGTGCTCGCCATCGGTCACATCCAGGCCCTCGGCTCCTTTGGAAGTCGCCACCACTGGCGTGCCCAGGGCCATGGCCTCCAGGATTTTGAGCCGCGTGCCGCTCCCCTGGCGGATGGGCACAACGCAAACCGACGCGCCTGCTACCAGCGGGCGCACGTCGTCCACGTAGCCGCTGAGATGCGCGTTTCCGTCTAACGAGAGACCTGCCAGGTTCACGCGGGAGGTGGAGCCGGTGATCGTCAACGACACGGCGGGCGATTGCTGCCTGATCAGCGGGTACACCTCGGCCAGAAAGTAGCGCATGGCATCGTAGTTCGCCTGATAGGTGAGAGAGCCATTGAAGACCAGGGTGTTGGGCGCGGGCCCGGCCAGGCCGGGGGTGTTGTGTTGGCAGTCCACGCCGTTGGGTATCACTTCTACCGGCCCACCATAGCCCGGCAGCATCTGCAGGCTGGCCTGGCGGTCTTGCTCCGAAACCATCACGCACAGAACAAACCGGCGGAATAAGCGAGCCTCATAATGCCGGGTTTTCTGCCAGCTGGCCCAGCAGCGCAGACGTTGCACGGCTGACGCCTGCTCTTGATAGCGTTCCCACATCCAGCGTGTCAGGGAATTGTGTTCCTCCAACACTTTAGCCGTGGTAGGCGGCGTGAGTAAGGCATAGGTTGCCGTTACCTCCGTGGATGCTACGACGACGTCAAAGGTAGTGCGGGCTAATATGTCTTGCACGGCCTGTCTCATCGTGGGCACAGGCTTGCTCACAATGGGGGAAAGGGACAGGAATTGGGAACCAGGGAACATCTGTCTGCGCTCAAATGGATTTATCGGGATGGCCTGAACCTCTGCGCAGAAATGGTGCAACTCGCCAGCGACCTCCGGCTCCGCCGTCTCAAAAGCGAACGATACCAATGTTACCTGGTGTTTGCTCCCCAGGGCTCGCAATAGATGATACACCCGAATCTTGGAGCCGTTGTCGGGCGGATAGGGAAACCAGGTGGAGAGAAACAGGATTTTCATCGCCTATTGGGAAAGCAAACCGCCGCCACGTCCGGCCCCATCTGTCCCCAACGCCCCAGGGCAGCATCTCGCAACGCCAATACGCGGGCGTTGCGGTGGGGCAGCCGCCGGCCGCCGTGCGGCTTCGCAGTATAGGCAGCGATGGTCAAAAGATTCCGTAGTATCGTGGACGTGAGGAGCCGCCAACGGGGCAGGCCGGACCAATGACGGGTGATGAAACGGAGATGATTGCGCAACATGTAGTAGTCGGTCAGGGGCGACGCCTGTCCCACGGTGGCCGAGACTTTGTGCCAGACCACCGAGGCTGGCACGGCCAAAATCTCATAGCCGGCGCGCCGCACCGTCGTGCACCAGTCTGTCTCTTCGTAATAAAGAAAGAACGCCTCGTCCAGAAGTCCTACGTGCTCAAAGACCTCTCGCCTCACCAGCATCGCGGCCCCCGAAGCGACATCTACCGCAAAAGGGGCCAGGGCCTGCAAAACTGATACGGGTTCGCCGCCGTGTAACCGCGACACCATGCCCGTCTGCCGGTTGATCGCATTACCCAATTCCCACGTCTTCGCCTGTGCTGCCATCTCGGCGATCAGCGGCGTCACAACACCAGCGGCTGCGCGCTGGTGAAAGGCGGCCAACATCGGCGTCAGAAAGCCTGGCGCTACCGTCACGTCGTTGTTGAGGATACAGACGTACCTGGCTCCGTGCTCCAGGGCATAACGGATGCCAAAGTTGTTCCCACCCGCATAGCCCAGATTCTTGCCGGTCTCCAGCAAGAGAAGATCCGGAAACGCTTCGCGTATCACCTGGGCCGAGCCATCGGTAGAGCCATTGTCCACGGCAACGATGCTGTGATCTGTGCCGTTCAGATGCTCCAGAGATCGCAGACACGTCACCGTGTCGGGCGCGTTGTGCCAATTCAGAACGACCACCGCTACTTCAGACGTCATGCGTGCGTTTGTGCCTGCCGTGATTCACGCGCGCCGGCAAGGTATCGCTCCAGATCGCGCACCGAGCGCTCCCACGACCAATGCTTCTCTACGTATAGCCTTCCCTGCTGTCCCAGGTGCGCCCGGCGAGTAGGATCGCCCAAAAGCTGTTCAACAGCATCTGCGAAGCGGCGTGGATCACGCTCTGTGAGCAACCCAGTCTCGCGATGTAGTATTGTCTCACTCACCCCACCTTCAGCCACGCCAACC
>JADYZS010000079.1 GCA_020853075.1 Anaerolineae bacterium
GAGGGCCACGGGCTACAGCCTCCAGATTTTCCTGCAAGTGCTCCGGCTGCAACGTGCCGACGATGATCGTATGGGCGTGGGGGTGGGTGAGGGTGTAGCGCAAGAGGAAAGCCGTCCGGCTCTCACCCGGCTCGCGCAATTCATCTAACTTGGCTTCGTCATACTTTTGCCAACGGTCGCTGCCGCCCAGTCCTACCCCCGGCTCACCCCGTGCCACGCCCCCGCGGATGATGATCCCGATCCCTGCCTCTGCCGCCTTGCTGATCCAGCCTTCGTGCTCTCGCTGCAATGCCGAATAGGGGATCTGGAATAAATCAAACACGCCCCATTTGATGTAACCGGGCAGGTGTGGCAGCGTGGTGGAGATGGCGATCCAGCGCACTTTGCCTTGCTCTCGCATCTCTTGCAGCGCGGCGACCAGGTTGTTTTGCTCACATACGTCCAGCGGGGTGTTGTGCAACTGCATCACGTCCACGTAGCCGGTCTTCATGCGCTGGAGACTCTCATGCAGGCCACGGAAGAGGTTCTCCCTCGTCCAGACGTGGGGGGTGTCGTCGGTATTCTCATCGCGGCGCACGACGGTACAGCCGCACTTCGTGGCTAGATAATACTCCGAGCGGCGGTGCGAGATATATTTGCCGATGAACTCCTCGCTGCGCCCGTAGTCGTTGGAAGTGTCAATAAAGTTGATGCCCGCATCCAGCACGGCGTTCAGGATGGTCTCTGCCTGTTTCTCGGTGACGGGCCGCCCGTTCCAGATGCGAGGCCCGCGCACCTCCATCGCGCCGTAGCCTAGCCGGGTGACCCTCAAGTTGGTGCGTCCAAAGATAGCGGTGGGTAGAGAGTTGTTCATCAGTCGTTCTCCTGTATTTATGAGATTTCGCCAATACCGTGCGATGGCCCGTACAATCACTCACGCGGCAGGATAATACCACGTCTCTGGGCTCAGATCAAGGCGAATTGGCTGCCGGTTATTTGAGGAAACCACCCGGTGGGTGTAGAATGATGCTCGCCCAACCCTTGCGACATTGAGGATGCACCATGGAACAGCCCTACGTACCGAACCGCGCCCCGCTTTTGCCGTTGGCTTTCTCCTTCCTACCCCTCGGCGCGGTCAAGCCGCGCGGCTGGTTGCGCAACCAGTTGCAGATTCAAGCCAACGGCCTCAGTGGTCACCTGGACGAGTTCTGGCCCGACCTGGGCCCCAACAATGGCTGGCTTGGCGGCAGCGGCGAGGCCTGGGAGCGAGGGCCCTATTTTCTGGATGGGCTCGTGCCTCTAGCCTACCTTCTGGATGACCGGCGGCTCATGGCCAAGGCCCAGAAATGGCTGGATTGGGTTCTTGACCACCAGCACGAGAACGGCTGGCTGGGGCCGATACGAGATATGCGAAGACCCTACTACCAGCCCTACGACAAGTGGCCGGCCTCGGTCATGCTGAAGGCCTTGACCCAGTACCAGGAGGCCACGGGCGACCCGCGCGTCATCCCGGCGATGACGCGATGCTTTGCCTTCGTGCGTGATACGTTGGATGAATACCCCCTCTATTCCTGGGCCATCTACCGCTGGGCCGATCTGGTTCTCAGCGTCTTCTGGCTCTACAATCGCACGGGCGATGCCTGGTTGCTGGACCTGGCGCGGCGCATCCAGCAGCAGGGATACAACTGGGCCGGCCATTTCAGCCACTTTCGCTACCTGGGCCGGCAGATGGAAGGGTACGACCTCAGGAGCCACGTGGTCAACAACGCGATGGGCATCAAGACGCCCGGCGTCTGGTTCCAATTATCCCGCGCGGAGGAAGACCGGCAAAGCGTCTATGAGGCGTTGGCGAACCTGGATCGCTACCACGGCCAGGTGACCGGCGTCTTCGGCGGTGATGAGCACCTAGCCGGGCCGGATCCATCTCAAGGGACGGAACTCTGCGCGGTTGTGGAATACCTCTTCTCGCTGGAGAACCTGATCTCTATCCTGGGCGACCCGGCCATGGCCGACCGTTTGGAGCGTATCGCCTACAACGCGCTCCCTGCCACCTTCTCACCCGATATGTGGGCGCACCAATACGACCAGCAGGTCAACCAGGTCTTATGTACCCTGGCGAAGCGGAACTGGACGACCAATGGTGACGAATCCAACCTCTTCGGTTTGGAACCGGGCTATGGCTGCTGCACGTCCAATATGCACCAGGGCTGGCCTAAGTTCGCTAGTAGTCTTTGGATGGCAACGCCGGAGGGCGGTTTAGCGGCCATCGCTTATGCGCCCAGCGAAGTCAAAGTGACCGCGCACAGCGGACGGCAGATGACTATTATAGAAGAGACAGACTACCCCTTCGGTGAAGTTGTGCGCTTCACCGTACAGGCGGCAGAGTCTGTGGCCTTCCCACTCACCTTGCGCGCCCCCTCTTGGTGTGACGAGGCAACGGTGCGCTTCGCGGATGGTACTACCCGGCCCTTGCCTGCCGGCACGTTCCAGACCGTTGAGCGGCGATGGCAACCGGGGGAAACGCTCACCCTTACCTTGCCGATGGAAGTGAAGGCCCAGAAGCGGTATCACGATGCGGTAGCCCTGGCGCGCGGGCCGCTGGTCTTCTCCCTCAAAATAGGGGAGGAGTGGCGCTACTTACGAGGCGAGAAACCCCATGCCGATTGGGAAGTATTGCCAACGACCCCCTGGAACTACGGATTGATGGTTGACCGCGAGCATCCGGAGCGCTCGGTCACCGTGATCACGCGGCCGGTGGGGGAGATGCCCTTCTCGCCGGAGGGCGCACCGGTGCTCCTCAAGGTGAAAGGTCGGCACGTCCCTGGCTGGACGCTAGTACAAAACTCAGCCGGGCCTCTGCCCCAGAGCCCCGTGCGCTCTAACGAGCCAGTGGAACAACTAACGCTGATTCCCTATGGCAGCAGCAACCTGCGCGTGAGCGAATTCCCCGAAATCGCAGAGTGACATACGAGGAGAACGACGATGAAACGCTACGCATTAGCCGGCGCGAGCCTGCGCGCGCTCCACATGTACGCCAAACCCATCGCAAGCCGGTTCCGCGATACCGCGCGGTTAGTAGGCGTCTATGACGTCAACTCCGTGCGGGCACACCACGTCAGC
>JADYZS010000080.1 GCA_020853075.1 Anaerolineae bacterium
AAACACCGCTTCCCGGTGGTGAAAAAGCAGCTGACAGCACCATCGGTCGTCTGAAACTCGATTGGTAAGGTGCAGTGCTCGATCCCGACTATCCGTCGGGAGAGTTACCTTTGTCTAAATGCGAATTCCTCAGCCATCCTCAGATATTTTGACAAATCATCCTTGATCTGAGAGAGTGCGACTCGTTTCCTGAGTTCCATCTGATCCCTGGTAATATCATAGCCAGAATCGCCCGAAGGTGCAACTGCTCACCGCTTCCTGGCCCAGAAGATCGCGCGGCCCGACGCTTCGGTGTAGGGGTTTCCCGCGCAGTCGCCGCACGTCCGCTCGATGGTGAAGCCATGGCTTTCTAGCCACGCCCGCACTTCCACCGCGCTGGCCGGATGCTTCTGTTGAACGTACTCCTTCTTGATGATCTTTCCATCAGGAAGCGTCACCTTCGTGCAGCGGCGAAACCGGATCAACCGGCGGGGCGCATCCCACCAGATCGCTTCCGTCGTGCTCTCCACACGCGTGCCGTCGGCGCAGAGCCCGGTGGGGAATCCCTGGCTCACGCCCCCTTTCTGCCACGATTCATCCAGGTCGCCTTCCATGTGGTCATTGTCCACATAGAGATAACCGCCGGGACGCAGAGAGGCTGCCGCAGAGACGATGCAATGCTCTTGCTCTGCCGGCGTCGCCAATTCGTAGAAGCAGTTGCCGCCGAGCACGACCAGGTCAAACCTCCGCGGCCACTCGTCGCGGAGGACGTCGGCTTCGGCCAGGGTGATCCTGCGTTGCACTTCCGCAGGCAGCCGCCCGATCTTTTCCCGTGCGCGAGCGAGCATTCCCCTGGCCTGGTCAAGCCCTACCATCTCGTGGCCGTCGCAAGCCAGCGGGATGAGGATGCGGCCCGTACCGCAGAACGGTTCCAGGATCCGCAGCAACCCGCGCCCGCCGATCAGATTGCGTATCAGTTCCACATCGTTCGTGTACGTCTCAACCTGGTCGTAGATCTCCGCGACGTGAGGGTCAACGTCATACATATCGTTTCCGCCGTTGCACCGCGTCAGGTTGTCCTGGTTCTCTTGCTAAACCAGGAGGCAAGATAACTGAAGCAGACGATGCCGAGATAGTCAAAAGTGAGGTCGGTCAACGAGAAAGTCCGGTTGGATATGAGAACCTGGGTAAATTCCTCCAGCGTAACCGCGGCAGCGACGATGACGCTTCCTAACAGCACGCGTCGGGAAAGAACGGCAATCGTCCGGGCGGAGAGGCTCACATTGACCAGGAACGCCAGGATCCCCATAAGGGCGAAATGCCCCACCTTATCGCCGCCGGGGAACCTGTACACCGCCTTGAGCAACGAGGGCAGCGAACTCTGATTGGCGAGGACGACGATCAGGATTAAGACCAGGATGAAAAGGCCGGTAAGCCATCTCATGCGTATCAGCCAACTATCTTTCGGGCTTCACGAGATTCATGGTATAAGCCAACCAGTTTCCCGAACAACTCTGTTCGGTAAAGCCCACTGTCGCTGCCAGCCGCCTGACCGTGTTCTGGCTCTCGTAATGCGGGTCGGGGATCACTTCCGTAACCGACAAGACACCGCCCGGCTTGAGCGCGTCAAATATCTCCTGCAGTGCGGCTCTCCGATCCGGGATCTCGCCCAGCACGGTGACCAGGAGCGCCCGGTCAAACACGCCCCGCTCTACCTTGCCCTGGCCTGCGCCGGCATGGACGAACCTGATGTTCTCAAGACCAGCAGCCTGAGCCCTCGCCTGGGCGCGGCGCAGCATCTCGGCCTGCACGTCCAGGGCGACCACCTGGCCGGTTGGCCCCACCCTGGCGGCAATCGGTATGGCGAGGCGTCCGGGGCCACAACCGACGTCCAGGACATTCATCCCTGGCCGGAGGTCAAGGCGGTCCAGGACAGATTGCGTGCCCATGCCCTTCACGACGGGATTTTCCAAGAACCTGGCGAGCCAGGTTGGGCATGGCAGCAGATAGCGGCGGGAGGCCCACCGCCAAAGGAGCATGATACCGGCCAACGCACCACCGGCTGCGAGGAGGAATTTTAGAAATAGGCTCACGCTCTCTTACCCATCTTACACCAACATCGGAATCGGCGGGAACTCTTCTTCGTCGTCCGGCTTCTTGCCCAGCACCTTCTCCTCAATTGTATCCTCGCCCAATGCCTCCTGCACGGCGCGCCGCACAGCCTTCACCACCTTGCGCAACGGCACCTCGCTGTGCATCTCGGCAAAGGTGGCGACGGCAGTCTCCAGCGAGGGGATACCGGGCAACTTGTAGCGCTTCTGTAACTCCTCGCGATGATGAGCAACCCACAGGTAGAGGTCGGCCTCGGTGCGCTGGGGAAACTCGTTCAGGATGCCGCTCTCGTGGATGGCTCCCACCACGGGGAGATAAACCTTCTCATACCAGCTCTTCACCGCCGCTTTCCAGGAGATCTCGCGCTTCTGCTCCAGGCCAAGGAAATAGCGGTGCACCCGGATGTGCTCAAGGAGTTGCTTGTAGCGGCCCGGCTCTGTCAGTTCAATGCGTACCTGGGGGAGTATCTCATCCAGGTGGGTTTCGTCCAGGAAATCGGCATATTCCGCCTTGCGGATAAGGTCGTCGGGCTGGACGTCAGGCTCCAGAGGTACAGGCGTGTCTATTTTGATCACGTGGGCCTCAATGTGTGTGAGGCCGTTGGCCCGCGCCACGGAGACGCGATGGTTGCCATCGCGCACGAAATAGACATCGCCCACCTGAAAGACTTCAATGGGCGGCAAGATTTCCATATTGTTGAGGGCGGCGTCTATGCTCTTCCAGCGCTGCTTGCTCGCTCCCTCCAGCGGGAGGAAGGCACGAGTAAAGTCGCGATAGCGGCCCACGCTACCCACGATGCGATCCAGGGGGATCACCTTCGTCTCTTGGCCCAGTTGCTGCCAGGCACCCAGTTTCTCGCGCACTTCGTCAAAGGAGAGGAGCGCATCGGATTTGCCGGTGATGAGGGACATGACACGCTCAACCAGAGCGCGGCGTTTCGCCTGGTCAAACCTCTGCTCAGACAAGGCGGCTGAATACATTGAGAATCCCATGCGTTCATCTTAGCACAGGTCAGCCACCGTGTCCAGATGCGTTCGTAAGAGGGGGGTGAGCCACACATTCAGCGGGGCTATGTCAATTTATCGTCGGAAATGCAGCCTATCGCCAACGTCCAACCTGGGTCTCTACCCCATAGACCTACCGGCGCGGCTTGTGGTGATCCTTGTGCAGGCCGACCGTGCGGCTCACCGGCAAGACGAAAAGGATCCCCGTGCCAGGCCCCGACAGATCTCCCACCACTTGCTCCGTGGCGCGAATGACCGCCTCAATCGTCTCCTCGTTCTCAACGACGGTGAAGAGGGTGCGGTGATGTTCCTCACGGCTTGATAGGAGCGCGCGTAGCGACGGCATGAGAGGAAGATCGTCGCGGCTGGCTCGCATTAGCACGCGGTGCATCCCTGTACTCTCCAACAAAGTGACTCCCGTCGTGCCCGCCTTCTCCCACGCGGCCAACAGGTCTTCCAACAGGCTTACGTCGTCCAACACGAAGATAATAAGGTGGCTCATTTTGTTGTTATCGCAACCTCCTGGCTGCCGCTGGCAAAGACGGCACGCAACAGCGGCGGCGTGACCAATGTGGTGGCTAGCACCATGATGACGACGACCGACATAATGGCTTCATCAATAATGGCTGCGCCCAGGCCGACGTTGGCGATGATGAGCCCCACCTCGCCCCGGCTGATCATCCCGATACCCACCCGCAACGCCTGCATAGGCGTCATGCCTCCCGCCAGCGCGCCGAGGCCGCAGCCGATGATTTTGCTAAGGACAGCAACCACGATGATGGTCAGCACGAGGGGAAGGGAGTCCAACCCCAGGGTTCTCGCGTCGGCCTGCAAACCAACGTGGACGAAGAAGATAGGCACGAAGAGCGCATAAGCGATGCTGTGCATCCGGCCGGTGATGGCCTGATGGTAAGAGGTGCGGGAAAAGGCGACCCCTACCAGGAACGCGCCAGTGACGGCAGCCACACCGCCCAGGGCCTCAGCCGCCCACGCGAAAAACAAGGTCACCACCACGACCCAGGTCATCAGGCTCTCGCTCATCGGCAACCTTTCTACCCGGCTCGTGAGGTGTGGCAGGAGCCGGAACGCCAGCAACGTGCCCAGCGCCAGGAAAAGCGCGATGCGCGCCGCAATCCAGATGATGCCCAGCGCACCCCCGCTGCCTCCACCCGCCAGCGCGACAAAGAGAGCCAGGAGCAGGATGCCCAGCACATCATCCACCACCGCTGCGCCGAGAAGAGTCAAACCTTCTTTACTCCTGAGGAAGCCAAGTTCCATGAGTGTCTGGGCCGAGATGCTGACGCTGGTGGCTGTCAGGATCAGTCCGATGAAGATGCTCTCC
>JADYZS010000081.1 GCA_020853075.1 Anaerolineae bacterium
CCGACTGGAAATTCGTCTATGCGCTCCTTCCCTGGATTGTGGTGCTTATACCCCTTACGCTCTACAAGGCGCAGACCTTAAACATCATGAATCTGGGTGACGCCACGGCTACAGGACTGGGTGTGCACGTATTCAGTCAGCGTAATCTCCTGTTGCTCACGGCGGTGGCTCTGGCAGGAGCCTCCGTCGCGGTCCGTGGGGGCATCGGCTTTCTGGGTCTGATCGGCCCGCACCTGGGTAGAAGGCTTGTCGGTCCCAACCATCGTGTGCTGCTGCCGGTCAGTTTCTTGATTGGCTCTATCCTCCTTGTCCTCGCCGATATTGTGGCGCGGCAACTGATCCCACCGCTAGAGATCCCGGTGGGGATTGTGGTTGCCGCTATCGGTGCGCCCTATTTCCTATACCTCCTCGTGCGTAGCAACACCTGAAAGACAGAAGGAATAGCCATGCCACCAGCAAAGACCGGATCAAAAAACGGGGCACAACTGAAGACAGATAACCTATCTCTGGCCTACGAACAACTTGTTGTCGTTGAAGGTTTGTCGCTGCAAATACAGACGGGCAAGATCACTACCTTCGTTGGGGCCAATGGGTCTGGCAAGTCCACCATCCTCAAGGGGTTGGCGCGAATTCTCAAGCCTAAGATGGGCGCAGTCTATCTTGATGGAAAGGCCATCCACCGGATTCCCACCAAGCAGGTAGCCCAAAGATTGGCGATGCTGCCCCAGTCACCCCAAGCCCCCGACGGCTTGACCGTGCGTGAGTTGGTGTCGTACGGACGGTATCCTTACCAGGGCGGGTTTGGTATCTTGCAAAAACAAGACCAAGAGATCATTCGCTGGGCTTTGGAGATTACCGGCATGGCAGACCTGGACAAACGCCCTGTGGGAACCCTCTCCGGCGGCCAGCGGCAGAGGGCCTGGATTGCCATGGCCCTCTGCCAGGACACGCCCCTGCTCCTCTTGGACGAGCCGACGACGTTTCTGGATATGGCCTACCAACTGGAAGTGTTGCAACTCCTGCATAAGCTCAACCAGGAGGAGAATCGCACTATCGTCATGGTGCTGCACGACCTCAACCAGGCCGCTCGTTATTCCGACTACCTGTTCGCCATATCAGGTGGAAAAGTAGTCGCCCAGGGTGCACCGGAAGAGGTCATCACGCCGGAAATACTGCGCCAGGTGTTCGGCGTTGAGGCGTTGGTCGTGAAAGATCCCCGCTATGGTACGCCTCTGTGTATCCCCTACGAAGTGATGGAGAGACAGCCGGTGTAAAGCCGTCTCCGAAGCCGCTGCCATGCTGTGTCAGCGGCTTCGGAGTTAGTGTCTAAACGGACTCCCTCATACCTGCCGATACTCGCCCTCAACGACGTCCTCGTCGCGACCGTGACCGTTCCCGCCGGAGCCTGGATCGCCCGGCGTACCCTGGCCGCGGTACGCCTGTTCCACCAGCCTGTCGCTGGCATCCTTCAGTTCCTCCGTCGCCTGCCGGATGGCCGTGATGTCCTCGCCGGCAAGCGTGCTCCGCAGCCCGGCGATTTGCTCCTGGAGCGCGCGGCGGTCTGTCTCGCTTACCTGGCCGTTGGCCTGGCTCAACGACTTCTCCACGGTGTAGGCCAGCGTGTCGGCACTATTCCGCGCCTCTATCAACTCCCGGCGCCGCTGATCGGCGGCCCGGTTGCGCTCGGCTTCCTGCACCATCCGTTCCACGTCGGCTTTGCTCAGGTTGGTCGTCGCCGTGACTTTGACCGTCTGTTCGCGGCCCGTCGCCACGTCCTTCGCGCTCACGTTCAGGATGCCGTTGGCGTCAATGTCAAAAGCGACCTCTATCTGCGGCAGTCCTCGCGGCGCGGGTGCGATCCCTTCCAGGCGGAAGCGGGCCAGCGTCATGTTGTCGGCAGCCATCGGCCGCTCGCCCTGGAGAACATGAATGTCCACTGCGGGCTGGTTGTCTTCCGCCGTGCTGAAGGTCTGGCTCTTGCGCACCGGCACGGTGGTGTTGCGCTCAATGAGAGGCGTCATGACGCCGCCCAGCGTCTCCAGGCCCAGGGTCAAAGGCGTCACGTCCAGCAGCAGGACGTCCTTCACCTCGCCGCCGAGGACGCCCGCCTGGATGGCCGCGCCCACCGCGACCACCTCGTCGGGATTAACCGACTTGTTGGGTTCCTTGCCGGTCAACTTGCGCACCAGTTCCTGCACCATCGGCATACGGGTCGCCCCACCCACCAGCACCACTTCGTCCAGTTGCTCCGGGCGCAATTTCGCGTCCTTGAGCGCCTGCTCAAAGGGAACCACCAGCCTGCGGGTCAGGCTCTCGGAGAGTTGTTCAAACTTGCTGCGGCTCAGTTTCACCTGCAGGTGCTTGGGGCCGGAAGCGTCCGCCGTGATGAAGGGCAAGTTGATCTCCGTCTCCTGGACGGACGACAACTCTATCTTGGCCTTCTCCGCGGCCTCGGTCAGGCGTTGCAGCGCCTGCCGGTCCTTGCGCAGGTCTATGCCGTACTCTTTCTTAAACTCGTCGGCTACGTAGTGTACGATCACCTGGTCGTAATCGTCGCCGCCCAGGTGCGTATCGCCGCTGGTGGCCTTCACCTCTACGACGCCCTCGCCCACCTCCAATACGGAGATGTCAAACGTGCCGCCGCCCAGGTCAAAGACTAGAATAGTCTCACTTGTCTTCTTATCCAGCCCGTAGGCTAGGGCAGAGGCAGTCGGCTCATTGATGATGCGCAGGACGTCCAACCCCGCGATCCTGCCCGCGTCCTTAGTGGCCTGCCGTTGCGCGTCGTTGAAGTAGGCCGGGACGGTGATCACGGCCTGCGTCACCGGCTCGCCCAGGTAGGCTTCGGCATCGGACTTCAGTTTGCCCAGGATCATAGCCGATATTTCCTGGGGCGTGTATTCCTTGCCGTTGAGAGGGATGCGCACGCGCGCATCACCCGCGGGCCCTTTGACGACCTGGTAAGGAACCCGCGCCCGCTCCTCGGCTACCTCGTCGTAGCGCCGCCCCATGAACCGCTTGATGGAGAAGATGGTGTTCTCCGGGTTGACGACGGCCTGGCGCTTGGCAACCTGGCCCACCAGCCGTTCGCCCGTTTTGGTGAAGGCAACCACCGAGGGTAAGAGGCGTCCGCCCTCCGCGGTAGAGATAACAACCGGCTCGCCGCCCTCCATGACGGCGACTACCGAGTTGGTTGTACCCAAATCAATGCCAACGATCTTGCTCATAACAAAACCTCCGGCGCGTAGAATCACGTTTCAGCGGAGGCCCTTTGCCCCCGCATCCACGTTCATTCTAGCGCCGGAGTGTTAGAAAAACGCGGGCGGGATGTTAGAGTTGTGTTAGAAGGCTACTGAAGCCACGTGACACTAACCGTATAGTGAATTGTGTATTTGTCGGGGTTTCTGCTTCTGTCACTATGACTGCCGCTCCCCCACTGCGGGCTATCGGTGCTGCGGTACTCTCTAGAGACGGTGCCCAGGGCGTCATCTTCATCAACGTCGTCCACATCGGTTCCGTTGACAAAAACGGTCAATCTTTCATCTTCTGCCAGGGTCACGGTAAAACCCCTATTGATGTCATAGGTCTTACCGCTACTCATGTCCTTCGTCCCAGAGGAAGGGAAACGCCCTCTTTGACCGCTGATATTGAAATCCAGCCAGATGTCTCCCGCGCCCTTAAACGCCCCGTCGGAATCATCGTGGATGGTCACCCGGGTGATGGTGACCGTGATACGTGCCCGGCGTGGAGGCGGCTGGCGCACGGTGATCTGGCGCGTGAGGCTATTGTTAGCCTCATTGGTCTCGGCCACGCTGTTGAAGGGATCTACAATGGCGATGGAGTCATACGTGCCGGGGCTCGGATAGTTGGCGAAATCAAAGGTAAATGACTGGGCTTCGGCAGCGTTCAAGCCGGGGACAGACCGGGATAGGCCCGTGTGGGCAGCGTAGGGTTTCCATTGCAATACGAAACTCCCGCTGCGGCCACTGCCCTGGTTGCGCACGGTGATGGTGGCCCGCGCATTGCCCCGATGTATGGGAGAGGTTGGGTTGATTACAAAACCGACTATCGCCAGGTCGGGCGGGGCCGGTGTGGGCGTCAGGCGGGCCAGCCGGACTACCTCGCTCGGCCCCGGCGTACCGTCATACAGCAGGGCAAGGTTGGTGCTTCCCTCCGGAGCAGCAAGGCCGCTGACGTTGACCACCACACGCTGCTCGCTGGCAGCGCTCACCGGTACAGCCTGGTCGGCGATCTTGGCCGTGGGTGACCTCCCCTCTACAAGGAGCGTGCTTCCCCAGACGTCCACCTCATTCGTCCGGCCCAGGATGATCGTGTCTGGAATGATCTCCAAGATGCGGGGTTTGCTGGCCGTCTTCTCCAGCCGCTGCTCAAGCCCGATGCCGGTGAAAGTCATGGCATAGCCACGCACGGGGGGTACCAGCACCAGCGCACCGAACAAAGCGACATAGGCCGCAATGAACAGGAGCACCAGCACACCGGCCAGTCCACCTGGCAATCGTCGCGAAAAGAGGAGCCAAATAAACAACAGGAACCCCAGCCCTAGAAAGACAAGGGCGATGACCAGGATGGCGTTGTAGATAGTCCGATCCACAACATAGGCGACCGTCTCGCCACCGATGACGATCACGTTCCTGAGGCTCTGCTCTAATTCCACGGTGGCGCGGCGGATTTCCAGGCTGGCCCGCCGGATGACGTTTTGCGCTTCCTGGCTGGCGAGGCGAATGTCTTCTTGCAGTTTCTCGTTGACCTGGTCAATGAGCGCCTGCAGTTCCAGGAGTTTGTTCCGCGTGGCCGCGTCAAGGCTATCAATAGTGATGTTCAGGTTATCCTGATAGGTCCGGCTCAGGGTCTGGATCATCGCATTGATGTCGCTGTTGAGTTGTTCCAGGATGGCACGTACCTCGCCGGAGGCCAGGGTGATGGCTTCCTGCAACTCGCGGACCGTGTTGGCGCCCAGGCTGAGGAAGTCGCCGAGAGTCTGCAACACGTCGGCCCGCGGTGCTGCTGTTGCGGGCGGGGTCAGAAGGGGGGACAATTGACTGACCAGAATGACTGTCACCAACCAGAGGCGCAGCAAGAACGCAATCGGCATGTAACGGCGGGATGTCAACTTAGCCATCATGATAGAGTACCTCCTGAGTAGCAGCCAACACTTGACCAGGTCATCTACCTCAACCATGCACCCCAGCTAGCCGGACGGTAAGTTTAACAGCAACGGATAATCACGTTCTCTCCCAGTCGGAACGATTATCGCACAAGGATGGTGCAATGTCAAACAGACGAGAAGTTCAACTTGACTAAGGGTTACGACATGGTGAGGGGCGTTAAGTCTAAGCCGGTGTCCAGCACAGGCGGTTATCCACGACGCGCACCGACGCAGAACCGGCCTTTTGCAGCGCGCTCAGGCAGGCGAGGATCGTGGTCTGGGTGAGGGTATAAACGACGGGGTTGGGGATTTGCAGGCCCAGACGGGCCGCCGCCCGTTGCAGGATGCCGCCCAGGTCATCGGCTTCGGCCAGAGACGCGGCCACCGCCTGGCGAATCTCGGCCAGCCGCGCCGCGTTCTCCTCGGCCCAGGGGCCGATCTCACGTACCGCCTCGCCATGACCGGGGACGAAGAATGAGTATTTCCCGTCCAGGGTGGACAACTTGTTTAAGGTCTCCGTCGTCTGCTCCACGTCCACGTAGAAAGGGATGCCGTGCTTGCGCAGGATTTCTGGCGCGAAGCAGGCATCGGCCACGAAGCAGACGCCACCGCCCGCGATCATCATTTGGTTGGGCGCGTGGCCCGGTGCCGCGATCACGGTGAACGGCACTCCGCCGAGCGTCACGTCTCCCGCCTCCAGCAAGCCATCTACCGGGCAGGCATCGGCCAGGGTGAACTTGTGCCGCCACTCTGCCGCTGGTGACGCGCCGGAGAAGAGATAAAGAGGCTCCAGGATGGGGTTGGCGACGATGGCCGCTTCCAGCGCGGGGGCATAGACCGGCACGCCGGTACGCGCCCGCACCGTGGCCGCGCCGCCGAAATGATCCGCGTGCGCGTGGGTGATGACGACAGCGGCCAGCCGCACCCGCAGGCTCTCCACGATGCGCAGGATCTTCTTGGCCGTGTCCTTGTCCAGCCCGGTATCCACCAGGATGGCCCGCCCATCCTGTACGATCAGACCGGCGTTGGAGCCGCCGTGCAGTTGGTAGGCCGAGCCGGTCAGTCGCACCAAGTCCATCCAGACCTGCCTTGACATGCTGGCGATAGGGGGCGCGCCCCCATCGCGATTATATCACGCCTTGTCAGGCACGCAATTCACCCGGCGACCGTGGGCCTCTAACCTTAAAATTTGTATAACCCATCACAAAAGTATTGACTTCTGAACTACAAAATGGTAAACTAGTGTAGATCAATACGAATCCGTGTTAAGCAAACAGCCTCTCAGTTATGCTGGACAAATAGAGTGGCTGTTTTTGTCCCCCGCAGCATTTCTCGTCGTGCTGTCTCCGGCCCAAGACAGTGCCACCAGCGCCTTTGCGGGACAACAGCCACGGTCACAAGTTACTCTTGTATTAAGGAGGTGGTGCTATGCCATGGGAACAGCATCAGTGGCGTCCCGCAACCAGGAAGGACGTCCTCAGTGCGCTCCAACTCCCTGTGATGGAAGTCGGTGCTCCTAAAGAGATAGACTCTTTGGTGCAAGCCGTGAATCGTCTCTCCTTCCAAGAATGGGAGAAGGGGGTACAGGTGCTTGGTATTGATTCCCGCTTTGCCTGTCAGGCCTGGGGCCTCCTGGCATATCCGCAGGAATCCCCTCGCGTGCGTCCGAGGTTTTCCTGATACTGCAACACTGATAGCACTGACAATTGAACCAAACCCCGACAACGAGCGATGGAAGGGGAGCAACCCCTTCCATCGTTTTTATGGACAGTCTGTGTGCGGCAGCCAAAGGCTCAGTGCCCGCCCAGGTAGGCCTGGATCACCAGGGGGTTGTGCAGGAGTTCGTCGGCGGTGCCGGCAAGGACGATGCGCCCTGTTTCCAGCACGTAGCCACGGTTGGCGACCGACAGCGCCATCAGCGCGTTCTGCTCTACCAGGAGGATGCTCACCCCCTGCGCGTTGATCTCGCGGATGATGGAAAAGATCTCTTCTACCAGGATCGGTGCCAGACCCATGGAAGGCTCGTCTAGCAACAGCAGACGCGGGCGCGCCATCAAGCCACGCCCAATCGCCAGCATCTGCTGCTCGCCGCCGGAGAGGGTACCTCCATATTGGCTTAGCCGTTCCTTCAGGCGGGGGAAACTCTTGAAGACCCGCTCCATGCTCTGGCGTATCTCGGCAGGGTCCCTGCGGCTGTAGGCGCCCATCTCCAGGTTCTCTTGCACCGTCAGCGGCGCGAAGATCTTGCGCCCTTCTGGCACCTGCACCACGCCGCGGCGCACGATCTCTTCGGCCGGCAGGGTGGTGATAGAGTCGCCGCGCAGGACGATATTGCCGGAGCGGGGGCGAATCAAGCCGGAAATGGTCTTCAGCGTTGTGGACTTGCCGGCACCGTTCGCGCCGATGAGCGCGATGATCTCGCCTTCTTCTACGTTGAAAGAGACGCCTTGCAGGGCGTGGATCGCCCCATAATAGACGTTGAGGTTTTGGACTTCAAGGAGCATGAGAGAAACCCCTGTTCGGATGGTTGAGCGTCGGGCTGCTTTTTAGTAGAGACGAGCCGCCGGCTCGTCTCTACGGAGATGATTGATCGCTAGTTGCTTTTTCAGCCCGCCAGCGGTGCGCCGCGCAGTGCGGCAGTGCGGCCTAAGTAGGCTTCTATCACTTTGGGATGGTTCTGGATTTCGTTGGGGGTGCCGCGGGCGATCACTTCCCCGAAGTCCATCACGGTGATGCGCTCGCAGATGGACATCACCAGCCGCATCTGGTGTTCAATCAACAGAATGGTCAGTTTGAAGCGGTCGCGGATGAAGTGGATCAGTTCCATCAACGATCCTACTTCTGCCGGGTTCATCCCCGCGGCCGGCTCGTCCAACAACAAGAGTTTCGGTTCGGCGGCCAGGGCGCGGGCGATTTCCAGCCTGCGCTGTTCGCCGTAAGGGAGGTTCCTGGCGATCTCATCCTGGCGCGTGTGCAGGTTAAATACCGCCAAAAACTCCTGGGTGCGCTCTGTCAGTTCTCGCTCCTTGTCGGAAAAGTGCCCTGACCGCCAGATGCTATCGCTGACACCATAGCCCGCATGAAAATGGTAGGCGATGCGCACGTTGTCCAGGACGCTCAGGTTGGGAAAGAGCCGGATGTTCTGGAAGGTGCGGGCGATGCCCATCTGGGTGATCTCGTGGGGTGGCACGCCGACGATGTTGCGGCCATAATACTCTATGCTGCCGCTAGAAACCGCGTAGAGGCCCGTGACCATGTTGAACACGGTGGTCTTGCCCGCGCCGTTAGGCCCGATGAGGCCTTGCAGTTCGCCCTCCTCCAGGGTGAGGTCAAAGTCGCAGCAAGCCCGCAACCCGCCGAAGTATTTGTTGAGGGAAGCCATGCGCAGGACCATCGTCATCGTGCCACCTCCGGCGGGAGAACCCCCGCGCCCGCCTGCGCGTCTGCCGCCTTCTCAGTGGCTTTCGTTTGTGACTGCAACTTCTTCGCCAGGGACCATCGCGTCGGCTTCAGGAATCCCCACTCGGTTCCACCCAACAGACCTTGTTGCCGCAAGAGCATAATCAGCAACAAGGCCAAGGGATAGACAACGAAACGCCACCCCTCACCACCGGCGGGGAGGATGGAAGGCAAGATGTAGAAGAGCACCATGGCCCAGCCGAAACTAGCGACAATCGTGCCAGTGATGCTTCCCAGGCCGCCGAACACGATGATGATCAACGGATCAAACGACTTGATGAAGTTGAAGGTGGAAGGGTGCAGGAACCCTTCCTGGTGCGCGTAGAGAGAGCCGGCCAGGCCCGCGAAGAAACTACCGATGACGAAGGCCAGGGTCTTGTATTGGGTTGTGTCAATGCCCATCGCCTTGGCCGCCGTCTCATCCTCGCGTATGGAAATGACGGCCCGCCCGTGGCTGGAATCCAGGAGGTTGCGCATCGTCAAGGCTACCAATACCAGGAAGAGGTAAGCCCAGGGCCAGTCCGTCACGACGGGGATGCCGATCATTCCCCGCGACCCCTTCATTTCCGGGAAGACCCGATCGGCGTT
Source organism: Anaerolineae bacterium (assembly GCA_020853075.1). Lineage (GTDB taxonomy): Bacteria > Chloroflexota > Anaerolineae > JADYZS01 > JADYZS01 > JADYZS01. Next base: position 9,215 of record JADYZS010000081.1, read on the forward strand.
GTTCGCCAGGACGAACATCACCATGGTCAAGCCCCATGAAGCGATGCCGAAATAGTCGCCGCCCAGTTTTAATACCGGCTGTCCGAAGAGGTAACTGAAGACCGCCGCCAGCCCCGCCGCGGCCAGGGTCGCGATCAGGAACACCAGTTGCATGCTGAGTGTGGCCGGCAGTATGCCGAATATGGCGCCCACCACACCGTGCAGCAGCCTCGTGAGGATGAGAGATACAACGACGGCCATCGCCGTCCCGATCAGATACAACGTGAACTTGGACATCTCATCCATGAAGCCGAAGCTGCGGCGGATTAGCCGTCCGATCAGGCCATAGGTGACGGCCAACAGGGCGACAACCAACACCACGAACACCAATCCTGAGGCGTCGCCGATGTTCCAACGATAGGTCACATCGGCGGCGGCATACGCGCCCAGGGCATAGAATCCCCATTGGCCCAGGGAGAACTGGCCGTTGAAACCGTAGATCAGGTTCAGGCCCAGGCTGACGATGGATATGGTGCAGGCGGAAATGATCACGCGCTTCGCGAAGGGGCCGCCGACCAGGTTAAAAATGGGGATATCCCGATCACCGAGGAAGAATATACCTTGCGCCACCAACATAACGACAATAGCGAGCAGCCAAAACCGGAGATCCTGGCCGAGAACATGTCTTTTCACATCTGCCTCCTCACACCTTCTCCCCTTCCGGTTCGCCGAAGAGCCCCTGCGGGCGCACCAGCAAGACCAGGATCAGGATGGTGAAGGCGATAGCATCCCGGAGGGTGGTGGATAGATACCCCGCGCTGAGAACTTCAGCCTGGCCCATGATGAGGCTGCCGATGAACGCGCCGGGGATGCTGCCGATCCCACCCAGCACCGCCGCCACGAAAGCCTTAAGACCCGGTAGAATACCCATGAAGACGATCAATTGGGGATAGGCGATGGCATACAAGACGCTCCCCGCCCCCGCCAGCGCCGCGCCGAGGGCGAAGGTGAAGGTGATCACGCCATCTACGTTGATGCCCATGAGCCGGGCGGTCGGTGTGTCGTAGGAGGTGGCACGCATCGCCTTGCCTATCTTGGTACGTCTGACGATCTGCTGGAGAATGACCAGGAAGATGATGGCAGTCACGACAATGATCAGCATGATATTGGAGATCTTGACGCCACGGATATCCCACACCTGCACAGGGAAAGGTCTTTGATAGTTGATATAGTCGGAAGTGAACACAAACTCCAGGGCAGCGAAATACTCTAAGAAGAATGAGACGCCGATGGCCGTAATGAGGGCCGCGATACGCGGCGCGTTGCGTAGGGGCTTGTAGGCCACCCGCTCCACCGTGGTGGCTAGGGCCGAACAGGTGAGCATGGAGAGGATGATAACCAGGATTGTGCCGAGGAAGGCCGAGATGTTAGACGACAAGCCCCCCACGATCTGCGCTGGCACTTGGTTGAGTTGGAAGCGGCTGATGGCGTAAAAACTCACGAACGCGCCCACCATGAAGATGTCGCCGTGCGCGAAGTTGATCAGCCGCACGATGCCGTACACCATGGTGTAACCCAGTGAGATCAGGGCATAGACGAAGCCCAGTTGCAGGCCATTGATCACTTGTTGGAAAAAGAGCGTGGGGTTGGTGACAAGGTTGCGTATCAGGACGTAGGCGGCCAACGCGGCCAGACCCCAGAGGAACAGCCGGCCTAACCCCTTGCGTCGCCAGGTGGCTACTCGTTGCATAGTGTAAGGCCCTTCCCAGTTGTTAGAACAAAGATAAAAGCGGCCTATCCCAAAGGCACGAAGACACAAAGGAATTCTCGTTCATACCTCGTGCCTTCGCATCTCTGTGGCAGGCCGCTCGCGTTACTATTCTCAAGTTGGATTCTTATGTGGGGTGCGGTCGGATGCGTAGGGGCGACCCTGGAGTCGCCCCTACCACTCATGACAGACTACGGAGCCGCGAACTTGACGAATTCAATCTTGCCGCCCTTCACCTGGCTGATGGCAGCGGTCTTGATCGGATCACCGGTCGGGCCCATCTTGATCTGGCCGGAGATGCCCTCCACGGTAATCTTGAGCATCGTATCCTTGACTTTCTCAGGATCCGCGCTCTTGGTCTCCTGGATGGCCGAAAAGAGGAAGTTGGCCGCGTCGTAGGCCAGCACCGCTAGCGCGTCCGGATCGGCCCCGTATTTCGCCTTGTACGTCTTGAGGAAGTTCTGCACGATGGGGCGCGGGTCTTGCGGCGAGTAGTGGTTGGAGAAGTAACTACCATCTGTGGCGGTTCTATCCAACTCCGCGGAATCCCAACCGTCGCCGCCCATCATGACCGCCGTGATGCCCTTGTCCTTCGCCTGCTTGGCGATCAGGCTCACTTTGTTGTAATAGTCGGGCAGGAAGAGGACGTCCACTTTGGCGTCGGCCACTTTAGCCAGGATGGCCGAGAAGTCCGAATCGTCCTTATTGTACGCCTCATAGACCTTTACCTGGCCGCCCAACTTCTCATACGGAGCCTTGATGTATTCGGCCAGGCCGCGCACGTAGTCGTTGCCCTGGTCAAAGAGGATGGCCGCGGTCTTGAGGCCCTTTTCTTTGTAGGCGAAAGCGGCCAAGACGTCGCCCTGGAAGGGATCCAGGAAGCAGGCCCGGAAGGTGTACGGCTTGTGCTTGCCGTTGGCATCTACCGTCACCTTGGGGTTGGTAGAGGTGGGGCTGATCTGCAAAACTTTCTTGGGATTAGCGACCTCGGAGACCGGGATGGAAGCGCTGGAGCAGACCTCGCCGATGATGAACTTAACTTTATCCTGGTCAATCACCTTGACGGCCTGGTTCCGGGCTTCCTGGGCGTCGCAGCGCGAATCGCCCAACACCGTTGTGATCTTCATGCCGTTGATACCGCCCTTGGCATTCCACTCTTCAACGGCCAGTTCCACGCCTTCTTTGCTGGATTTGCCAAAGGTAGCCTCGCCACCGGTCATGGGGAAGAGCATGGCGACTTTGACTTCTTTGGCGCCCGCCCCAGCGCAGGACGAGAAGACCATGGCGATGAGAACGAGAAGACTGACGAACTTGAAAGCACGCATGAGAGTGCCTCCTCCTCCAAAGGTATGAGGATTGCAAACAGATGGCTCGTTGGACCGCGTGGCCCAACGTTTGGCCCAACACGAGAAGGCCGCCTTCTTCTCGGTTCGGCCCCTTGCACGACATTGGCGAGAGCAACCACCCCCTTTTTCAGGCTCAACGCGAATGATAGGGATAGCAGCACAACGTTAACGCAGAAACACAACCGTCACGCGCGGACACCTAGTGAAAGACCAGCCATCTCAGGGTGCAAAAAACATCGGGCCGGAAACCCCATTGTTCTGTCTGCCCAGCATAAGGAACCAAGGGAAGGGAGGGGGAGTTAGCCGGTTAGGGCTAACTAGTCTATATTATAATGAACCTTAGGGTAATTGTCAAGGGTTGGGAAATCTGTAACTAGGGCCCTGTCAAAGTCAGAAGCAGCCACGCCAGGATGCTGATAGTGTCATCCTGAGCGGGTCAACGGCCCAGTCTCGCAGCGAATTATGACCAGCGAAGGCCGTCTCGCCCCGCGAGGGCCGGGGCTCGCGGCCCGAGACGGGGGTC
>JADYZS010000082.1 GCA_020853075.1 Anaerolineae bacterium
TGGAGAGCCAACCCTACGAGGGCGTCCTGCGCCTGCGCGACACGCTGACCGACCTGGCCCACGCACGGCAGGTCTTCCGCACCTTCCTGGAAGCGAGCGCGCTCTTGGGCGAGGACGGTGACTTGCGTGCGCGCGTGCGCGAGGTGCTGGATAACCTGGCCGGCTACCTGACCTTCCCCGTCTCCACCCAGTACGAGGTGCCCAAGCCGCCGGAGCACCTGCCCAACTGGGGCGGCGATGCGGTGCCCGTCCGCTTCAAAGAGGTGAAGCCGGGTGAGCCGACGATGCCGGTCTGGTTCCTGGGCTACAAAGTGGGAACCAGTTCAACGCATGGGCAGGAGATACCGGATGGGACGCTGATCCACGAAGGGATGCGCGACCCTGCTCTCCACATCTGGATCTTCACCTCTACCAACATGGCGCCCATTTTTCCGGCCAATCAGGTGGGGCTTGACCAGGTGGGCACGCCGGAGTTCGCGACGGCGGTCAACACGGTCAAGGCGCTCGGCCAGGATTCCGCGTCCTTCAGTCTTTACATCATCGCCCGCGCCCGGTTGGGGCTGGCGGAGGAATTACGAAAGTCGCTGGCGAACTGGCCCCAGTCGTTCCAGATTTTCCCCAACGGCTTCACTCATTACTTCCGGAAGGGCGGCTCCCAGGTGGCCGACGACGACTCGCGGTTATTGAAGAGGATTCGCGTTGCCGATTCACCTGGCGAGAGCATCCACTGGCCGATGGCTCTCTCTAACCATCACAGCCTGGAAGGCGGCCCCATGCTGCAACTTGCGGTCAACGAGATGCTCTTGCAGAGTTACTCTGGCACGCTCCGCGTCTTTCCGGCGGTGACGGAGGCGTGGGAAGGGACCTTCCGGCTCCATGCGGTGGGGCGCTTCGTCGTCAGCGCGGCGCGGGCCCAGGGACAGGCCACCAGCGTTGTTGTTGAAAGCCGGGGCGGTGAACCGTGCCGCCTGGCGAACCCCTGGCCCGGCCAACGTTTCTCTCTCTATCAATGGCGAGGGCATAACTGGGCGCGCGTGCAGGAGTGGGAGGGTGAGGTCGTGACCTTTGCTACCGAGGCAGGCGGCCTTTACCTCCTGTTGCCGCCGGGGAAGAAGCCGGAAGAATTGAACCCAGCGCACTTCACCGGCCAGCCCAACCAGGGCCCCAAGACGTTGGGCCAGGCGCGGCTGGGGATGCCGAAGGGATTCTAAATCCTATGACTATTCGCTACGCTCTACGCTTGCAGTTCCGTCCCGACCAGGACCCCCAGGCCGTCGCGCGCGAGTTGCGGCAACTCTGCCGGGCAGGCCAGGTGGACGAAGTAATCCTTTTCATCTTCGCCGAGGAACTGAACAACGGTCACGAAACGCTGGCCGAGGTGCGTTCCTGGTTGGATACCATCCGCCCCTGGAAGGAGATGTTGAAACGAGAGGGGATTGAGGTCAGCCTCAACCCCTGGGTCACCGTGCTCCACTGCGACCGCGGGCGGCAGTTCAAGCCCGACCAGCCGTGGCAACCGATGGTGGACTGGAAGGGGCGGGCCGCCAGCGCGGTCGTCTGCCCGCTGGATAAGGGCTGGCAGGCCTACTATAAAGAGACGCTGGCCCTTTATGCCGCCGAGGGGTTTCGTGTCATCTGGCTGGAGGACGACACCCGCCTGGCGAACCACGCGCCCTTGGATTGGGGCGGCTGTTTCTGCCCGCTCCACGTGGCCGAGTTCAACCGCCGCGCGGGGGCATCGGCTACGCGCGAGGAGATCCTGGCCCGCATCGCCCAGCCGGGAGAGCCACACCCCTGGCGGCAGATTTGGCTGGATATGTGGGACGAAACGCAGACCCAATGGGTGGAGGAGTTTCGGCGGGTGGTGGAGCCGAGCGGCGCGCACCTGGGGCTGATGACGAGTGGCCCGCACATGCACGCCTGGGAAGGTCGCCGTTGGGCGCGCTGGTGGAAAGCATTGGCCGGGGATCGCCACCCTGTGCACCGGCCCCACTACACTGGCTACGCCGACATGATGGGCTGGAACCTCACCGGGGCCGTCGCTATGATGGACATGAACCGGGTGGTGGAGCCTCCCGGCACGGAGATCGGGCCGGAGATTGAGACCGCGCCCTACGGCTGGTCCAAGTCGCACCGGCAGACCGCGTTCCAGATGATGCTGGCCCAGGTCTTCGGCGCGCACCGGCACAACATCAGCCTCTACGACCTGATGGGGAACTGGCCGAGCGAAGAGCCAAACCATGCGGCCTTCCTGGCAGAGATGAAGCCGACCTTAAACTGGTTGAGCGATCTCTTCCCCGACACGTTGCGCTCGCGCGGGGTCGGCTGCCCCTGGGGCGAGGAGATGGTACGCCGCAAACAGACGAAGCCGGGCGCGACCTGGCGTGACCTCTACTGCCATCCCTTCGGCTGGCCCTCCTGGCTGGGCGGCTTCGGCCACGCCTTTCAGATGCGGAAAGATGAGACGGTGAACGCGCTGGGGGGCGACCTGGGTTGGGCCTTTACCGATGAAGAGATCCGCTGGCTGCTGGCGCGGGGGCTCCTGTTGGATGGCCCGGCGGCGAAGATCCTGGTGGAGCGTGGTTTCGGCAAATGGATCGGCTTGAGCGACGCTCGCTTTATCACGCAGGAGGATGTCGTCTATACGGCGGAGGAACTGACGGATCCCCGCGTCACGATGCAGGTCGGCGCGCAGGTCAAGATGGATGACCGCGCCTGCACGCAGCGGCTGATGCAGGGGAAGGTGGCCCCTGGCGCGCAGGCGATCAGCGTCCTGCGCGGCCCCAAGCAACAAGAGGTGGGGCACGGCGTCATCATCTATGAGAACGACCTGGGCGGGCGCGTGGCGACCTGCCCCTGGGACACCATTGGCTTTGATGGCTCGCAGTGGAACGTCCGCCGCGCGGCCCACATGGCGAGGATACTGCGCTACCTGGCGCGGGATCGCTCCCTGGGCTCGGTTGGCGACGCGCCGTGGCTCATTCCCCAATTCTTGTCCGACGGCACGCGCTGGCGGGGTGTCGTCTGGAACGCCGGCCCCGACGAGACGGCCACGGTGCAGATGCATTTGCCCGATGGGATGGTCGGCCCCATAGAGGCCACGCAGATAGATGCCCACGGGCGGCGGACGCCTGTGACCTGGAACAACGGCACGTTGCACCTGCCGCAGCCTTTGCACCAGTGGGAATGTATGATCCTGCGGGACGCGAGGTAGAAGTAGAATCTGAGCAGGGAGAAATTTACCTATGAAAGCCATCGTTTATCACGCACCAAAGCAATTCAGTTACATGGACGTCCCCGACCCGCAGATCCAGCCGGACGAGGCCCTGATCCGGGTGCGCGCCTGTGGCATCTGCGGCACCGACCTCCACATCCACGAGGGGGAATTCCTGGCCGAGTTTCCCCTCATCCCCGGCCACGAGATCGCAGGGGAGATCGCGGCGGTCGGCTCTGCCGTGAAGGGCCTCAAGGTGGGAGACCGGGTGGTGGCCGACAACACCGAACTGTGCGGCCACTGTTTCTATTGCCGACGCGACCAACCCCTCTATTGCGAGAACTTCGTCTCTCACGGCTGCAACGTGGCGGGCGGCCTGGCCGAGTACGTGGCGATCAAGGCGGAGAAGATTTTCCCGATCCACAACCTGTCGTGGCGGGAGGCGGTGATGGTGGAGCCGACTGCCTGCGCCATGCACGGGATGGACGTCATCGCCCTCAAACCGGGGAACGAGGTGCTCCTCTTTGGCGCAGGGCCGACGGGGATCATCCTGGCTCAACTCCTCCGGCTCAACGGCGCGGCCCACCTCACCATTGCCGCGCCGCCCGGCCCGAAGTTAGAACTGGCCGCGCGCCTGGCGGCAGACGAAGTGGTCACTGTTGAGCGCGGGGATTACAGCCGCCATCGCCAACAACTCCTGGCCGCCCACCCCCACGGCTTTGATTGCGTGGTGGAGGCTACCGGCTCGCCGCGCCTGTGCGAAGAGGCGATCCAGTATGCCCGCCTGGGGGGACAGGTGATCGTCTATGGCGTCTATCCTGAGGCGGCCCGCATCACCTGGAGCCCTTACGAGATCTTCAAGCGCGAGTTGACTATCAAAGGCTCCTTCGCCCAGACGCACTGCTTTGACCGCGCCCTCCTCTACCTGGAGAGCGGCAAGATCAGGGTAGATGCGGTCGTGACGCAGGAGTTCGCCTTGCAGGACTACGGCCTGGCGTTGGAGGCTCTCCGCTCCCGGCAGGGGATCAAGAGCGCGGTGGTGCCGTAGGCTACCTGGCCCTGTTCAGGCCAACAGGTTGAACCGTTTGCACCTTGCCGGTGATCTCCCTGCGCGCTATACTGGTATGTACCGCAGAAAAGACTTTGTGCCTTCGTGTCTTTGTGGTGAGATATACTGAGGAGGTCCCTTGTGAGCACCTGGCAACCGCGCGGGATGGTGGTTCCCCTGCTGACCCCCTTCCGTGATGATGAATCCATAGATGAAGCCGCGCTGCGGCGGCTCGCCCGCCACCTCATCGCCCAGGGCGTGCACGGCCTCTTCGCCGCCGGCAGCACGGGCGAGTTCTGGGCTTTGAGCGACAGCGAGAAAACGCGCGTCACCGAGATCGTCATAGAAGAGGCAGCGGGGCGCGTCCCGGTCTATGCCGGCACCGGCGCGCCGGGCACGCGCCAGAGCGTTGCCCTCACCCGCCAGGCCGAGGCGTTGGGGGCCGACGCCGTGGTCGCCATCACGCCCTTCTACACCGCGCCCAATGCCGACGAGTTATATGCTCACTACGCCGCCATCGCCGAGGCGACGCGCCTGCCGGTCATCCCCTATAACAACCCCGCGCGCACCGGCGGCGTGAACGTGACGCCCGACCTGATGGAACGGCTGGCGCGCCTCCCCAACCTGATCGGCCTGAAGGACAGCGCGGGCGACATGGCGCAATTTCGCGAGACGCGCCGCCGCCTGCCGCCGCCCTTCGCCCTCTTCCAGGGGCGCGACGACCTCTTTTACGAATCTCTCGTCGCGGGCGCGGTGGGCGGGGTCGCCGCCACTGGCAACGTCGCGCCCGGTCTCGTGGTGGAATTGTACGAGGCTTTCATCGCAGGCGACCTCCCCTGTGCCCAGCGCGCGCAGGAGCGGCTGACGCCGCTGCGCAAGGCCCTGGGTCTGGGGACCTTCCCGGTCGTGCTCAAGGAGGCGATGGCGATGCTGGGCCTCCCCGTAGGCCCGGCGCGCGGCCCGGCCCAACCCCTGAAGGAGAACGCGCGGCGCGAACTGGCTGCCATCCTGGAGCGCATCGGGTTGGTTCACGCATAGTGATAGCGGAATTTTACTGGGTGTGACCATCCCCACTGTCCGTATCTACCCGCCTGTGTAGGCGGGAACAAAACTCAGGAGCAAAGGATACATGAAGAAGATCGGTTTTGTCGGCGTCGGTACGATGGGCAAGCCCATGACCCACAACCTCCTCAAAGCAGGCTTCCCGGTCACCATCTGCCCGCACAAGAACGTGGACCCGGTGCGCGAATTGCAGGCCGCAGGTGCTCACGTCGCCCACACGCCCAAGGAGGTCGCGGCAGCCGCCGAGGTCGTCGTCCTCTGCCTTCCCGACTCGCCCCAGGTAGAAGAAGCGATGACGGAGGCGGACGGTGTGCTGGCGGGAGCCAGGCCGGGCACTATCGTCGTGGATACCAGCACCATCCTTCCTGCCGTGACGCAGCGGCTGGCGAAGTTGGCGGCGGAGAAGGGTGTCAAGATGATAGATGCGCCGATGAGCGGCGGCCAGGTGGGGGCCATCAACGGCAACCTGACCTTCATGTGCGGCGGCGACGCTGCCGACCTGGACGCGGTGCGCCCCGTGTTGGAGGCGATGGGGAAGAAGATCTTCCACGTGGGCGGGGCCGGCATGGGGCAGGTGGTGAAGATCTGCAACAACCTGATGCTGGGCATCAACCTCGTCGGCGTGGCCGAGGCGTTCACCCTGGGCGTCAAGGCCGGGGTCAAGGCCGAGACGCTGAAGGAAGTCATCAGCGCCAGTTCCGGCCACAGCGCCGTGATTGAGCGTTACCTCCCTAACACCGTCCTGAAGAACCAGTACAAGCCGGGCTTCATGCTGGACCTGATGTGCAAGGACATCGGCCTGGCCCTCGGCGCGGCGCGGGCATTGGGTGTCCCTCTCATTGAGGGCGCGGTAGCCACCCAGATGCTGGACCTGATGAAAGCCATGGGGCGGGGCAAGGACGATTTCACCGTCATCGCCACCTTCTACGAGGAGGCCGCCGGCGTCAACATCAGCAGCGGCCAGCGCACCAAGTAGTAGGGGCGCGGCATGCCGCGCAGCGTCCCGCTCTGCGGGGCCGCGCAGCGTCCCGCTCTGCGGGGCCGCGCCTCTACCTGCTCGCCATCAGGCCCACCAACTCGCCTACATCCCGCAGCTCCTCCAGCCGCTCCGTCAGGGCGACGATGCGCCGCGCCTGCTCCTTCGGGATGCGTGTCGTCGCCCAACGGAGGAACTTCTCCCGCAATTCCTCGGCGGTGAAGGGGTTCTGGCTGCTCCCCTTGCGGTAATTGACCCGTTCTTTGAACGTGCGCCCATCCCGCAGCCGCACCTCCACGATGGCCGGTGCGTTGTTGGTGATCTCGCTCAGGGTGGGCTCCGGCAGGAGTTGCGTCCGGCGGTAGAGGTCGGCGATGGCCGGGTCGGCGCGGCGATCCACCAGGATGTCGTTGGGGTCAATCGTGCCGTTGGTGGCCGCAACCGCCAGGATGTACTGCGCGTTGTGGGATTTGAGCGGGTTGTTGTCTATCACCTTGTGGCGCACGGGCTTGACCCAGTGGGTGATGCCGGCGATCTCCTCGGCCCGGATCGCGTGCTTCTGCCGGAGGGAGAGGAGCGCATCCAGGCCGCTGTGGATGTCGCCGCAGCAGGGGTAGGGCTTGTAGCCGTCCGCCTCCAGGATGCGATACTCCGTGCCCAGCCCTTTCGCCAGCCGCTCCAGGTGCATCGCGCCGGCGTAGGCGTCATAGATGGAATACTTGGTGTCGTCCAGGATGCGGACGGGGCCGCCCATCCCCTTCTGCGCCAGGAGCGCGGCGCGGGTTCCGCTCTGCGCGGCGACGCCGATGACGAAGCCCCGTGAATCCTCCGTCGGGTCGTCCACCCAGGCGATCAGGCCGCCCGCGTTGATGCCCGCCAGCCCCAGCGCGTTGACCCATTGCCTCTCGTCCAGGTCAAAGAAGTGGCTTGCAGCGGCGGCTGCGCCGAAGTGGCCGAAGACCGCCGAGGGATGGAACGAATGGGGATAGGGCGTGCCGGGGTCCGCCGCATCCGAGACGCGGCAGGCGACGTCGTAGGCCAGGGCGAGGGCGGCGATCAACTTCTTACCGGAGGCGTGCGCGTACTCACCCACGGTGAGCACGGTGGGCACAAAGACGGCCCCCGCGTGCATCCGTGCCGCGCCCGCGCCCTCGGCATCGGCGGCGTAGCCCATCGTCCCGTTGGCGAGGATGGCAGAGAGGAGCGGGGCCTTGAAGTCGCGCCCGAAGACGGTGCATTGGGCGGGGCCGCCGTCCGCGCGCGCCTGGTCGCCCAGCGTCCACACCGACTTGTAATCGGGCCGCGAGCCCAGGAGGATCGCCCCGATGGTATCCAGGACGATCTCTTTGGCCTGTGCCACGGCCTGCGGCGGGAGGGCTTCGTAGCGGTAGGCCGCGGCGAACGCGGCCATCTGTTGCGTATAAGGACCGACAACGTTCATGGGATATGCCTCCGCGATGTGTACAGAA
>JADYZS010000083.1 GCA_020853075.1 Anaerolineae bacterium
CACACCACTCTCTAGGCCGACGCCCGCCATGAGTATAACGCCACCCAGGGCAACTCCGGCTGCGAGAGGACCGATCAGGTAGTTAGCCAGACCGATAACCGGTACTGCGAAGTAAAGAATCTGACCACTTTGGAAGATGCGAAGGGCGATTCCATCGGCCACCAGTAAAAGCGTGACCAGCACCATCGCGGCTAGCCGGTATCTATACTGACTCAACCATCGTGCCAACAGGCAGGCCAGCGTCACTACTCCCAGGATGGGAACCCACGTGGTGGACGATACCGTGTCTATGCGAGCGGTGGCGACAATCGTGCACGTCCACGATGCGAGGAGCAATGCCCACGCGACCAGATTCAGGTTTTCCAGTTGCAGGTAGCCAAACAGGTCGCCAAGCGGTTTCGTGTTAGCCTGTTGATTATTCATTTTCAGCCCCCGATAACATAGGCATGTTGGAGAATAGTATACCACAAGGGCAAATTGCATCAAGCCAGGTGCGATAGCAGAATGACGAGTGCACCTCAGTTTCGGGGCAGGACTGAGCGACGCAGTGAATTACAGCCGTGACTTACCCCCTCCTCTTGGATACACCCAGAATGACTGAACTTGCATCGCCTCTGCCCCTATGCTACACTTCACCCATCATCATTGCGGAGGCGCGGGGCTCATGCTCGCCAAGGTCGCCAGTTGCGCCGTCCTCGGCCTGGATGGCGTCATCGTCCAGGTAGAGGTGGACATCAACCCCAATTCCCTCCCCTCCTTCACCCTCGTCGGCCTCCCCGATGCCGCCGTCAAAGAATCCGCCGAACGGGTTCGCGCCGCCATCAAGAACTCTGGCCTCATCTTCCCCCGGGGTCGCATCGTTGTCAATCTGGCTCCGGCGGACCTTCGCAAAGAGGGTCCGGCTTACGACCTTCCTATTGCGGCGGGTCTTCTGGTTGCTTCCGAACAGGTTCCCCCTGAACTGGACAAGTCTCTCTTTATTGGGGAACTCTCTCTGGATGGCTCGGTACGCCACACCAACGGGGTGCTGCCTATGGCAGTGGCGGCCCAGAAGGAGGGGTACGATACCCTCTTTGTGCCGCAGGTGGATGCGCCGGAGGCGTCGCTGATTGAGGGGATAGACGTGATTCCGTTGGATTCGCTGCTGGCGTTAGCGCGGCATCTGAATGGTGACGAATCGCTTTCGCCCTACCGGGCAGCAATGAGCCTGGATGCGCCCACGAACGATGCTTACGCTACGGATTTTGCCGATGTGCGCGGGCAAGAGCACGTGAAACGGGCTCTGGAGGTCGCCGCCTCCGGCCAACATAACGTCCTCATGGTGGGCCCTCCCGGCGCGGGGAAGACGCTCCTGGCGCGCGCTCTGCCTTCTATCTTGCCCAAGCTCTCCCTAGACGAGGCTCTGGATATCACCCGCATCTACTCTGTCAGTGGGATGTTGCCCGCCGATACACCCCTCATTCGCCAACGTCCTTTTCGCGCCCCTCACCACACGATCAGCCATGCTGGGTTGGTTGGGGGTGGGCGTTGGCCGCGGCCAGGCGAAATCAGTTTAGCGCATCGTGGCGTCCTCTTTTTAGACGAATTGCCGGAATTCGCCCAACACGACCTGGAAGCCTTACGACAACCTCTGGAAGACCACGTAGTAACCATCTCGCGCGCCCAGGGCTCCCTCACCTTCCCTGCCAACTTCATGCTTGTCGCAGCGATGAATCCCTGTCCTTGCGGCTACTACGGCGATTCTCAGAAAGAATGTACCTGCTCCAACGCCGTCATCACCCGCTACCAGGGCCGCATCTCCGGCCCCCTCATGGATCGTATTGACATCTACCTGGACGTGCCCCGCGTGGAGTTTGATAAGCTTTCCGACGCGCGCCGGGGCGAGTCGTCGGCTGCGATCCGGGAGCGGGTGGAGAAGGCGCGGGTGCGACAATTACAACGGTTTCGGGGGACGAAACTGACATGCAATGCCGACATGGGGCCGGCGGAGGTGACACGCTTCTGCCAGGTGGACGAGGCGAGCCAGAGTCTGCTGCGAGTGGCGATGCAGCGGCTGCAACTCTCTGCCCGTGCCTATCATCGCATCCTGAAGTTAGCGCGGACGATAGCCGACCTGGCGGGTGAGGAGCGTATCCAGACGGCCCACGTGGCCGAAGCGTTGCAGTACCGGCCGCGACGGGTAGTGTAGTGGAATTCCTCGCCAGCGATGGCGAGCTAGACCGGCTATTTCCTTCGCTCACAAGTATTTCTCCGTTCAGATGCAGTCTCGGCCATAACCGGCGCGCTCTTGCCGGTGGACGGCGGCAATCTGGCTTTGAATGCGAGTGGCAGCCATACCCGGCTTGCCGCCCCTGGCAAAGGCACCGGTTGACTGGCTTCAGTTCCCATCCCCTTTTATGGAGGAGGCACCATGGCATCCACCGTGAGTACGATTGTGGCCCATGCGGAACCCTTTCCGGGGTTCTGCTATATGTCCGGCCTGACCATCTTTGACGAGGCGCTGATCAAGGGGCGCTGGATCGGCCGTTATTGGACGGCTTCGGGGTTCGTGGTTCCTGAGAGAGATCTGACTTGGTTGACCGATAATGTGGTCAAGCCGGTCAAGACAGCCGGCCTTGACCTCCATGCCTTCTGGCTGGAGGTGGACGGCCAGGCGCTGCATTTTGGTTGGGAACTCGCGGGGCAACAGGTTGAGCCGGGAGCGAAAGGCGGCTCGCATGGTTGGGTGGAACTGCGGAGCACGGTGCGGCCGGTGAGCGTGCGGGTACATACCGAGTCGGATGGCACGGGCTTCTTTACCCGCTGGTTGGAGATCACTAACACGGGGGAGCGCCCCGCCGCGCTGAATAGCGTTTGCCCTTTCGCGGGACTCCTCAACGTCCTCAGCGCAGGCGTTTCCTCGCATTATTATCCCCCGTCGCTAGGCACGCCGGCCGGGGCAGAGAAGCCGACCTATTCCCTGGGCTATTATGCTGAGAGCGATTGGGGCAACGAGGGTGCTTTTACCTGGCTGCCGTTGCCCAGCACACCTGTGCGCATTGAAGGCCGCCTGGGTAAAAGCGGCCACGGGCAGCCTTTTTTCATCTTGCGCAACGAGCACTACGGCGAGCATCTGGTTGGGGGGCTGGAATGGTCGTCCAACTGGCAGGCCGAGTTCACGGCGCTCCACCGTCCCTTTGAGCGCGGTGCAACCCTGGTGTCGTGCAGGTTGGGGCCCGCAGGGCCGGGGCCGCTGCGCGTGATCGCCCCTGGCGAAACGGTGAGCACGCCGCGCGCCCACGTCGGTCTATTATTTGCGGACCTGGACGGCTGTGTGAATGTCTGGCACGCGCACTTGCGCGCGAGCGTGTTGCCCAAGCCGGCTCCCGAGCGCGAGCTACTGGTCAATCTGGATCACTGGAGTTACCTGGAGCACGAGTTGAGCGAGGAGACACTGCGCCACGAGATTGACGTGGCCGCGGAGATCGGCGCGGAAGTGTTCACGGTGGACGCGGGTTGGTATGGTGACCGCGCGACCAGCTGGTGGCGGACGGTAGGCAACTGGGAGCGTGCGGGCGACCGCCTGCCGAACGATCTGCATCCCGTGTTTGACTATGCACGCCAGAAGGGCCTGAAGTGCGGGCTCTGGTTGGACATTGAGCGTATTGGTGCCGAGAGCCGCGCGGCACTCGCCCATCCCGACTGGTTTGTGCCCTATTACGGGCAACCATCGGACGAGTTTGACCTGACTATTCCTGCCGCTCAAGCCTGGATGGAGGGTTGGCTGGTGAATGTAATTGAGCGTTACCGGCTGGATCTGTTCCGGCTGGACTATAACACCTCGCCGTACGAAGGAGGACAGAACCCCCGCGACGGTTTCCAGGAGAATACCCGCTGGCGCTACTACGAATTCATCTACGATCTCTACCGGCGCATCCAGCGGCGCTTCCCTAACCTGATCATGGAGAACTGCGCTGGCGGCGGTGGGCGCACCGATCTGGGCATGATGAGCATCTTCCATTACGTCCAGGTGACAGACTGGCCGATTCTGCCGCGCGCCGTCCGTATTCTGAACGGCATGACCCTGGCCTTGCCGCCCGAACGCCTGCTATTCTGGACGGGCGTGGGCCAGGCCGGGCATGTGCGCGGCGATCTGGATGCGCAGATGCGCCTGGCTGTGCTGACGCACTTCGGTGTGTGCGGCGTGATTCCCGCGGGGAACCAGCGTAACGACGAGACCATGGCTCGCGTCAAGCATCACGTGGACCTCTACAAGCGCGCCGTGCGGCCCATCATCGCCGATTGCCGTATCTACCATCATACTCCCATCCTGCCCGGCTTAGAACCCCAGGGGTGGTGCGTCCTGGAATACGCCTCTGCGGATAGCACGCGGGGTGTGATCGGCCTGTTCCGTCTGGGCGGGGAAGCCGAACCGGTCTGCCGGGTTCAGCCGCGCGGTCTTGACCTGGGGCGGACCTACCGGGTGACCTGGGATAACACCGGCCAAGTCTCCCAGGTGGACGGCTTCGTGCTCATGCAACAAGGGATTATCGTGCGGCTGGAAGGAGCCTTGACGTCCGAGTTGCTCGTCTTTGAGGCACTGTAATACAGGCCGCGGACCTCAGACCAAAATGGAGGAAAAACATGACAACCGCTACCGTAGGCGAACAACGTTGGGCCGATGTTCACCTGGTCATGGAGCCGGTGCCCGTCATCAGTTACCGCACTGCCTTGACCGTCTATGAGGAGTCCATCATGGGCGGGCGCTTCGTCGGTCGTGGCTGGAACGCTTCCGGCCACATCAACTATTACGACCCCGACGCTCTGCGCTTTAACCCAAACAAGCACCCGACGCCGCAAGCCTTCTGGCTGGAGGTGGACGGCCAACTCCTCGCCTCCCACTGGGAGTGGAAAGGCTTGGAGAAGCAGGATGTAGAGCGCGGTCTCCACGCCGTCGTCACTCTGGAGCATAAGGTACGCCCCGTCACCGTGCGGGTACATACCCTTTTGGATGGCACGTCTGTTATCGTCCGCTGGCTAGAGGTTACCAACCGGGGTACGCAGCCCGCGTCCCTCTCCGCCGTCTATCCCTGGAGCGGCGTTCTCCAGTCCACACCTCGCTGGCGCGCCCACCTGCCTGACAAGAATGCGCCCCTCTACTCCGTTGGCTACATGGCAAACCACCATTGGGGCGATGAAGGGAACTTCCAGTGGCAGCCTCTCCCCAGTGCCGGTTACCGGGTCGATGGCCGCTTCCGGCGCAACCGCCACCGCCACCCCATGTTCATCCTGGTCAACAACGCCACTGGCGAATACTTCAACGGGCAACTGGCCTGGTCAGGTGGCTATTCCTTTGAGTTTGACCTGGATGCTGACCTGGGCACCACAGACGGCGCGGCTCGCCTCTTCTTCCGGGCCGGGCTGGATGCGCCCGCGCCTCTGCGCATCATCGCACCGGGCGAGACCGTCGCCACGCCAGAGGTACACCTGGGCCTGACCACCGGCGACCTGGATACTTCTATCAATGCTATGCACGACCACCTGCGGGCGAGCGTCCTCATGCCCCCCTCGCGTGGGCGGGGTGGCTGGGTGGAAGGTGCTATCGGCCCGGAACAGCCATTCACCCTGGAGAACGTCTATTACGAGATGGATACGGCGGCTGCTGTGGGGTGTGAAGTGTATTTCCTGGATGCCGGTTATTACGTCACGGACCAGAATGACTGGTGGCCGACCGTAGGCGATTGGCAGATTGACCCGGTGCATTTCCCGCAAGGCTTGAAGCCGGTGCGTGACCGCGCCCACGAGAAAGGGATGCTATTCGGTCTCTGGATGGATGCCGAACGGATCGGTAGCAAGAGCCGTACCGCCCAGGAGCATCCAGAGTGGTGGGCGGTGGAGTATGATGGCGTGGGCCACTCGTGGAATGTGTTAGACCTGACTCAGCCCGTCGTGGCCCGATGGATGGAAGACCAGATCGTACGCCTGATCACGGAAAACGAATTGGACTTCTTTCGGCTTGACTACAACGCCGCCGCTATGACACCTGGGTATTGGACATCGCGCGACGGCTTCGTGGAGAATTCCGCCTGGCGCTACTACGAGGCGCTCTATGCCATCTATAAGCGGCTGCGTGCCCGTTTCCCTAACGTGATCTTTGAGAACTGCGCGGGGGGCGGTGGGCGCACCGACCTCGGCCTTGTACGTCACTTTGACCACACTTGGACCAGCGATTGGTCTATCGCTGGACGCCACTTCTCCATCACCAACGGCATGACCATGGCTCTCCCACCACCTCTCGTGGACCGCCAATATGGTGGCGGCGGAGCCGGTGGCTATATGTCATCCGATGGTGATTATCGCGCTCGGATGTGCCTCTTCGGCAGGCCGACCATAGGTTGGGTGGGACCGGCAGGAACGGCGCGCAATCCTTTGTTAGTCGCGCAGGTGCGGCACATGGCGGACCTCTACAAGAAATTCGTGCGCCCGTTCCTGAACGATGGCCGCATCTACCACCACACCCCCACCTTTGATGGCCCTGAGCCGCAAGGCTGGGGTGTGCTGGAATTGGCGTCCCGCGACCGGGCGCGCGGCATCGCTGGTGTGTTCCAGCTATCGTCGCCGCGCGGCCCAGAGTACCTGCTGCGCTTGCGCGGCCTGGATGCCAGCAGACGCTACCAGGTGACCTGGGACAACAGCGGACAGGTCTCCGAAGTGGACGGTTTCGTGCTCATGAAGCAGGGGATCGTGATCCGGCTGGAAGGGGCGCTGACATCCGAGTTGCTCATCTTTGAGGCGGTCTAAACCTGAGACAAAGGTACAGCGGACAACCATCTTGACATACCACACACAGGAGAAGAAACCGATGCCACCCCTTGTTGACATGCCTCTGGACGAGTTGCGCACCTACCGTCCACCCTTGACCAAACAGCCCGACTTTGATACCTTTTGGGAAGAGACGTTGGCGGCTGCCGCCAGGATTCCTCTTGACCCCGCCCTGGAGCCGACCAACTATCCGGCCCGACGCGTGCAGGTCTATCAGGTCTTCTACGACAGTTGGGACGGCGCTCGCATCACCGGCTGGTATCTGGTGCCCACGCCGCGCGACGGCCCCCTGCCCGCGCTGGTTTATTATCACGGCTATACCGGCTGGACCGGCGAGCCTCACACGCACCTGGCCTGGGCCTTGCAGGGATACGCGGTGCTGGCGGTGGACCTGCGCGGCCAGGCAGGCCGCAGCGACGACACCACCCCCTATCCCGGCGGCCACGTGCGCGGCTGGATGACAGTAGGAACCCGCAGCCCACACACTTATTACTACCGTGGCGCGTACGTGGACTGTGTCCGCGCCCTTGACTTCCTGGAAACCCGGGACGAAGTGGACATGCAGCGGGTCGGCATCATGGGGGTTAGCCAGGGGGGCGGCCTGACCCTGGCCGTGGCCGGGTTGGATGCCAGGCCCAAACTGGCTATGCCGGAGATTCCCTTCCTATGCCATTTCCGGCGTGGCGTGGACATGGCGCAGACGGATCCCTATCTGGAAATCGCCGAATATCTGAAACGCTTCCCGAAGGAAGAGGCCAACATATTCCGCACGGTCAGTTATTTTGACTGCATGAACCTGGCTCCGCGTGTCCGTTGCCCGGTGTTGATGAACGTCGGCCTGCTGGACACCTGCTGCCCACCATCCACCATCTATGCCACGTTCAACCACCTGGGCAGCGCGGTGAAAGAAATGGCCGTCTATCCCTACCACAAACATGAGCACATTGACGCCCACTGGGAGGATAAGATTCGCTGGGCCAATCGCTATCTGTGGAATGAGCACACGCCATAAGGGCGACACTCCGTAGTATATCGCCGCCAGTCATCCCAAAGAAAGCAGAGAGACACCCACCATGATGCACCCGCTGTTTGACCTGAGTGGCCGCGTCGCTCTGGTGTCGGGGGCCGCGCAAAACTTGGGGAAGAACTGTGCCCTCGCCCTGGCCGAAGCTGGAGCCGACCTGATGGTAGCTGACGTGAACGTTGAGGGCAACGAGCGCACGGCGGCAGAGATCCGCGCTCTGGGCCGCAAGGCGGTTCCCGTTACCTGCGACGTCTCCAGCGTTGAACAGATTCGCGCCATGTTCCAACGGCTGGACCACGAGTTCGGCAAGATTGATGTCCTCTTCAACATCCCCGGCAACCACGGCAACTGGCTGCCCGAAGACCTGCGCCTGGAAGACCTGGAGGAGATCATCCACGCCGTGGTCATCGCGCGCTTCTGCCTGTGCCAGGAAGGGGGGCGGCGCATGTTGGCGCGGGGCAAGGGGAGCATCGTCAACATGTGCTCCATCGCCGGGGCGACCGCGCTCGGGCGCGGCAACTGCGCCTTCAGCATCGGCATGGGCGCAGTGGTGCAGATGACCAGGGAACTGAGCACCGAATGGAGCGGGCGCGGCGTGCGCGTCAATGCCATCCTGCCCGCGCAGATCACGAGCCCGGCCATGGAAGCGCGCATGGATGCCACCCCGGGCCTGCGGGAAATGTTCCTGCGAGGCATCCCCGTGGGACGGTTAGGCGTGCCGAGCGACATCAAGGGCCTGGCGATCTTCCTGGCCTCTGATGCCTCAAGTTTCATCACCGGCTCGCTCTTCCCGCTGGACGGTGGCAACCTGGCGAAGAACGCGGGCGGCTCACATCCCCAGCGACCTGCGGGCCAGAAATAAGTTTAGGTAGGGAAACCAGTGAACGCGCGCGAAAACTGGCTGCGTGCTGTAGAATTTCGTTTTCCAGAGTGGATTCCCTGCCGCGTCCAATGCTACCCGGCCATTTGGAAGCGATACCGCGATGATTTGGCGAAGGTCTTCAGCGACCACCCGCGCACCATGCCAGGCTACCGGCCAGGAGCCATCCGCGACTATGACCAGATGCCCACTGGCTTCCGTCGCGGCGAATATCTGACCGATAAGTGGGGCTGTCTGCGTGTGACCCTGCAAGATGGCATCGCTGGCGAAGCGACCAAACATCCCCTCGCCGATTGGAGTGCCCTGGCGACCTTCCAACCGCCCGATCCCCTGAGCGGGACATTAGACCCCATCACCCAGGGGATCGGCGCCTACATGCAGGGGCGGTCAGGGCCGCTGGGCTGGGATGAAGTGGAGGCGGGCATCCGCGCCCAGAAAGAGCGGGGCGAATTGGTCGCCGGCGACGGCGAAAAGCTCCTGGACCGCCTTTACTTCCTGCGGGGCTTTGAGAACCTGATGCTGGACCTCGCCACCGAACCGCCGGAGTTGCCGCGACTTATCGCTATGTTGGAGGAGTACGAACAGAAACTGATCGGCAAGTGGCGGTCGCTGGGAGTGGACTACATCAGTTTCCACACCGACTTCGCTACTCAACAGGGGCTGATGATGCGCCCGGCGACCTTCCGCAAGTGGCTCAAGCCCCTCTTCTCCCACCTGTTTTTACCCTGCCGAGAAGCGGGGGTGCACGTCTATCTCTCGTCCGACGGGCGCTGTTTGGACGTGGTGGATGACATGGCAGAGAGCGGTGTCTCGGTCCATGACCCGCAACTGCGCCCCAACACGGTTGAGGGGATTGCTAAAGCCTACAAGGGGAAACTCTGTGCCGAGGTGGACCTGGATCAGCAAGGGTTCGCCTTTATGACCCCCCAGGAGATACGGGAGCAGGTCAAGATGGTGGTGGACGTGGTGGGGAGGCCGGAAGGGGGCTTGATGTTGCGCGGCGTCATCTCGGATACCGGCGTGCCGCTCAGGAACATAGAAACCCTCGCCGAAGCGATGGAGGATTATTGCTTTCCATGACGTAAAGGTATTGACATTTCACCTGATACTCATTATAATAGGTATATTGAGTAATGTGCCACAAAACGAGGCGCGATAGATGAACGATGTCACCTTGCCGGCAGCCCAATGGCGTACACTCTGTCAGCGCATCATCCGTTCGTGGAACGCACCGGAGGATATTGCCACCTGCGTCGCCGACTCCCTGGTGGATAGCGACCTTGCTGGTGTCTATTCTCACGGCGTCATGCGCATTCCCAGTTATTACGCCTGTGTCAAGGCGGGTTGGTATGAACCTGCTGAACGTCCTGAGGTTGTCAGAGAATCTGCGGCCACGGCGATGGTGGATGGGCATTGGGGCTTCGGCCAGCCGGCAATGCACAAGGGCCTGCAAGTAGCGATGGAGAAGGCGCGGGCGCAAGGGATCGCCAGCGTGGGCGTC
>JADYZS010000084.1 GCA_020853075.1 Anaerolineae bacterium
AGAGGTTTATGCAGCGGCTTGTGCAACAACGCAAGTACACCACATACGTCTCTGCGGCTGGTGGGCTCACAACCCTCGCCGGATTGCTCCTCTACTGGCGCGATACCGGTGGCCTGCACGTTGGTCGGATTACTGGGTGCAGCATAAGCCTCAATATCACTCAGCCGTACATTTGCATCCTGCCGGAGGTAGAGGGCTGGATCACGTCGGGGTTTGGCCTGGCGCTCACCATCGGCGGGTTAGCAGCAATCGCGAAATTGGTGCTGGTTTTTGCCGTGACTAAGCCCACCGTTGAAGGATTGGCAGCGTTGGGCAAGGAGATCCAGGCCGGAGGCAAGCCCCCCACTCCGGAGCAGATGGCGCGCCTCCAGGGGCTACAAAGACGGATGAGCCAGGCCCTGATGTGGACCACCGTGCTCCTGGTGATCGCCGTCGCCGGGATGGCGGTAGCTCGGTATCTCTGACGTCCGCTGGACTCAGATGGAGCCGGAAAAGAACGTTCGCCATGCCCGTCTGCGGGTGACGCACGCCACCAGCGGCAAGAACTCGCTCCAACACTGGTGGAGGGCCAAGCATCCGCTCTGGGTCATCCGCAATACCATCGTCGCCGTCGTCTGCCGCTACACGCCCTCTATGACGGTCAAGAACTGGCTCTACCGGCGCATCGGCATGAAGGTGGGCAAGGACGTCTCCTTCGGCCTGATGGCGATGGTGGACGTCTTCTTCCCGGAAGAAATCACGGTTGAAGCGAACACCATCATCGGGTATAATAGTGTCATCCTGGCCCACGAGTTTCTGCGCGATGAGTACCGCGTGGGCCCGGTCGTCATCGGGAAGGACGTGATGATCGGCGCGAATTGCACCATCCTGGCCGGTGTCGTCATCGGCGACGGCGCCACGGTAGCGGCCATGAGCCTGGTCAACCGGGATGTGCCGCCGGGCATAGCGGTAGGCGGCGTGCCGGCGCGCGCCCTGGGCGAACGACCAGAGGAGTGAATAGGGAAGGAGCGATTTTCCTTCGCGGATTCTTTGCATTTTTTGGGAGGTTGTATGTTGGCGTCGTTGGCAGAATTGTACAATCGGGTTCGTCTCTGGGTTCTCACGCCCTCCATCGTTGCCCTCATCGTCGCCATTGATCTTTTCAGTTTCGTCGTCGGCTGTATCTTCTGGTACGGCAGGCAACTCCCGGCCACGCCCTGGTGGGCCTGGGTCTTCGTGCCCGATTGCCCCCTCTTCGCGCTCCTGGGCGGCATCGCCATCGTCGGCCTCCTCACGGGCCACCGCTCCTCCCTCTTTGAATCCATCGTCGCCATGGGGAGCCTGAAGTACGCCATCTGGACTATCGTTGCCTGGGTGCTCTATTACGCTGAGGCCCGCACCATGCCTCTGGTGGGTGTCGTGATGATCGTCTCTCACATCGGGCTGGCGGTGCAGGGGTTATTCATCCTGAGTTTCGTGCGGCTGGATGCCGTCGTCGCGCTCCTGAGCGGCGCGTGGTTCCTCCTAAGCGACTATATGGACTACGGCCTCGGCTTCCATCCCGGCGTCCCCTCCGCGGCGTCGCTGCCGTGGATGCAATGGCATACCATCGCCGTGACCATCGGCCTGACGCTCGCCTTCTTGTGGATGGCCCGCGTGCCGATCAACCTGTGGGCCGGGGCCTGGCCCGTGCTGGCGTTGAAGAAGGAGGCGCGGCTCTCCACGCAACGTGAGCCAGCCTAATCAGAGGTGCAGCGTGTCGTTCTGTACGGCTCCAAAGCCTGTGGTGATTTCCATGCCGAATCTGACATGGATATTTTCGTCGTCGCTGAGAGCGATGACTGGCGATTGCACTGCCGGATGGCCGATACTGCCGCCGATGTGAATTTGCAGTACGGCGTTCTCATCGTTGACCTGTCTGTAGGACGGGAGCGCTTCGCCAGGATGCAGGAGTTAGGCGAACCTATCTGGGAGAACATCAAGACGGAAGGCATCGTGCTGTGGACGAGAGAGCCCGCGCTGTATATGCGTGAGATGTGATGTAAGGTCTTCAATGGACCATTATGTGCTGAGAATCAAGGCAGGTTCAGCCTATTCCTCCGTGGACGCCGAGGACGTAGAACCTCTACGTTCAGCTGTCGAGAACCTTTACGCAGTATTCGCACGCTATCCCTTGCGCGAACATGTAGAAGGGTGTGAACACTGCGTATATGGGAACGACCACGAGCAGATTCATGCCAGGCTGCTTAGGGAGTTGACTTCGGATGACTTGAGCAAGTTCTCATGGAAGGCTTTGACGACTTGGGGAACGGTAGATGACTTCAAGCATTTTCTTCCCCGCCTTCTGGAATTGATGGCTTTTGAGGGGCTTGAGGTGCCAGGCTACAAATTCTCACTGGCAGAATGGCACACCTGGCCCCAAGATGAGCAGCAAGCAGTTGAAGCATACTTTGTTGCTTGGTGGCGGTTTGCGTTGGCCTCTTTTCCACCTGAGGCGTTCTACGAGATAGACGATTGTCTTTGCGCTATCGGCCAAGTCATTGATGATTTGGAACCCTATGTTGACTTTTGGCGAGGCCGTTGCGATGGCTATTTGCCCGCCCTTCTTCACCTGACCGAATTCATCAACTGGAGCGATGTGGAGGAGATGGCTCAGGGGGGCGAGTTAAGCACCGCGAGTTGGTCGCATTGGAAAGAACGGCCAACGCAGATGAAGCGAGTGTTTGCGTGGCTTCTTGAACCGGCTACCCTTGAGGTGCTGCGACGAAGCATCGGCAAGCCAACTTGTGAGCCGTTTCGGAATGAATTGTCGGAAGCGATGGAACGGTTAAAAATGCTCAGAGCGGCTCGCGAAGGCGTGAATCCTCGCTAAGCAAGGAGGTCGGATGAAGGTTCTCGTCACTGGCGCGAAGGGCTGGCTGGGCAAGGCGGTGCTGGAAGTGGTGGGCCGCCAGCATGAAGTCCGAGCCTTTGACCGGCCCCAGGTGGAATGGCCGCCTGAGCCTGTGGCGTGGCAGGGTGAGGTGATGGAAGGCGACATCGGCGACTACGAGACGATGCGCCGGGCCACGCAAGGGATGGACGCGGTCGTCCACATGGCAGTAGCGAGCCACCGCAGCCACGCGCCCTACGGAACCAGTGAAGCCCCTGCGCCTGCCGTTCCTTTCACTGTCAACGTGCAGGGAACCTACAATATCATGGATACGGCCTGCCGCGCCGGAGCGCGCCGCTTCATTCTCATCGGCTCATCTCCTATGGACCACCTGGGCAAGAAGCCACCCTTCAAGATTCACGGCGGCATGGAGTGGATGGATCGCTCCGAACTCTACGGGCTGACCAAGTACTTGCAGGAACGTATCTGCTGGTTCTATGCCACGACACTAGGCATGGAGACGCTGGTCCTGCGCTGTGGTTTGATTGTGGATGGCAGTTCCGGCCTGACCAAGTACGGCAAACCATTGCGCGAGACCGACCCCTGGGATCGGCGGAATGGCGCCTGGGTGGATCGCTACGACATGGCCGAAGCAATCTCTCGCGCGCTCACCGTAGAGCACACTGGCTTTGAGATCCTGTACATAATCGGCTGGAAGAAGGGCGAGGCGTATTTTGACGTAGAACGCGCAGAACAGAAGTTGGGACTGCGCTATCGTTATCGCTTTGAGGAGTACGGATGACTGGCTCGTATCACCGACCTGACACGGAGGCCCTATCGGTGTCCGTTGACCCAAAAATCCAACGTCTGCGGGAACTGAAAGAGCAAGGTCGCCTGGGCGGCGGCCGGCAGCGCATTGACCAGCAGCACGCCAAAGGCAAACTGACCGCCCGCGAACGGCTTGATTTTCTGCTGGATAAGAACAGTTTTCGGGAACTGGATCGTTTCGTCACCCACCGCTCCTACGACTTCGGCATGGAGCAACAACGCTTCCTGGGCGACGGCGTCCTGACCGGCTATGGCACGATAGATGGCCGGCTGGTCTTCGTCTATTCCCAGGACTTCACCGTGTTCGGCGGCTCCCTCTCCGAAGCCCACGCCGAGAAAATCTGCAAGGTGATGGACCTGGCGATGAAGAACGGCGCGCCGATCATCGGCCTCAACGATTCGGGCGGTGCGCGCATCCAGGAGGGCGTCGTCTCGCTGGGCGGCTACGCCGAAATCTTCCTGCGCAACACCCTCGCTTCCGGCGTCATCCCGCAGATCTCCTGCATCATGGGGCCGTGCGCGGGCGGCGCGGTCTATTCGCCCGCCATTACCGACTTCATCATCATGGTCAAAGACACCAGTTATATGTTCGTCACAGGCCCCGAAGTGGTGAAGACGGTGACCCACGAGGACGTCAGTTTTGAGGATCTGGGCGGTGCGTGGACGCACAACACAGACAGCGGCGTGGCCCACTTCGCCGCCGAAAACGAAGAGGATGCGGTTCTCCTGACGCAG